>NZ_WQPW01000059.1:0-27204 GCF_018785465.1 Clostridium sp. MCC328 | reverse complement strand
ATTTATACTGTGTGCTACATCAAATTCATATTCAATTATTCAAATTAGCTCAAACTATGCCAAACTGCCACAGCCAAAAAACGAGGGGAAGGAGGGCTGAAAAGCACCCCAAAATCGGCTCTCGGTTAACCACTTTGGGAACCACTTCCCCCTCTTTTTGCCCTCTTTTTAGCCAGTTAACCACTTGCGGACCACTAAAAATTGGATGAAATCGGCTCTCGTTTTGCCAAATTTGGTCAAACCATATCAGCCCGTTTAGATATAGCAAAAGCCCGGAAAACCTTGATTTTCCGGGCTTTTTGAACCATTTTGATATAGTCTGAGCAGTCGATTATCTCTTGCTGAACTGCGGAGCGCGACGAGCTGCTTTGAGACCGTATTTCTTTCTTTCTTTCATACGCGGATCTCTTGTTAAGAAACCAGCTTTCTTTAATACCGGACGGTACTCGATGTCTGCGTGAAGCAGAGCTCTGGAGATACCATGACGGATAGCGCCTGCCTGTCCGGAAACTCCGCCGCCGTGAACGTTAACGATAACGTCGAACTTATCAGCTGTCTCTGTTGCTGCTAACGGCTGACGAACGATGAGCTTTAATGTCTCAAGACCAAGATACTCATCGATATCTCTCTTGTTGATTGTGATCTTACCTGTTCCCGGTACAAGATATACTCTTGCGATAGATTTTTTTCTTCTGCCTGTTCCGTAATATTTTGTGCTAGCCATTATGAATTTCCTCCTTTCAGACCTCTAATTAAAATTTGATTTCTAAAACTTCCGGCTTCTGTGCTGCCTGCTCGTGATCCGGGCCAGCGTAAACGTGAAGTTTTGTGATCATGCTTCTTCCTAAAGGTCCCTTCGGGAGCATTCCCTTAACTGCTAACTCGATAACCTTCTCCGGCTTCTTCTCGAGCATTTCTCTTAAAGTTGTCTCTTTCATTCCGCCTACATAGTCAGAGTGGCTGTAGTAGATCTTCTGGTCTAACTTCTTACCTGTAACTTTGATCTTGGAAGCGTTTGTTACGATCACGTAATCGCCGCAGTCGATGTGCGGAGTGTAGATCGGTTTGTTCTTTCCTCTTAAGATCTTTGCTACTTCTGATGTCAGACGACCTAATGTATATCCTGTAGCGTCAACTACGTACCATTTTCTCTCAATTGTTGCTGGACTAGCCATAAAGCTCTTCATGGGTTGACCTCCTGTTTGTACTAAATCAATCAATGTTCCTTTATCGTAAAATACTGTTTCCGGGGCTTTGGCCACAGCATTTTCAACCGATGTCACAGTTATACATTATATTATACATGGTCGGGTGTGTCAACCATTTTTCTTCAAAATTTCGATTAAATTTTGCCGAAAAACCTATATTTTATCGTGGTTTTGGCATGGTCCGCTTAATCGTTCCCCGATACACGATCTCAGCCACAACTGCTGCCGCAAACTCCGTGATCCAGAACGCGTTCCAGACCGCGCCGCCGCCGAAGAGATGACAGAGAATAAAGGCGGACGGAAGGATGACTACGATATAGCGGAGCAGGGAGATCACAAGGGACTGGACACCCATGCCGATTCCCTCCAGGGCACCAGACGCTGTTACGGAGACCGTTGAGACGATGAATCCGGCGCTGATGATCCGGAGGGCCGCGCCGCCTGCTGCGATGGTCTCCGCGTTGTCGGTAAAGGCGCCAATCAGCGTGTTGGAGATCGTAAGGCAGAGCACCGTTCCTGCTGCCATGATTACGCCGGCCATAGCTAACGTTGTCTTGTAGATCTTCCCGACTCTCTCACGCTCTCCGGCGCCGAAATTGTAGCCGATCACCGGCCGCATCCCCTGAATGATGCCGCTGGCCGGGAAATAGAGGAAGGTCTGCAGTTTATAGTAGATTCCGAGAATAACCACATAGCTTCTGGAATACTGCGCCAGCAGACCATTTAACACAAAGATCATGACGGAGGGCAGTGCCAGATTGAGGATCGCCGGGATCCCGATCCCGTAGAGCTTCTTCATCGTATTTCCACCGGGAATCTTATACCTTGCTTCCAGCTTTACCGGAACCGGCCCTCGGAAATAGAAGGCAAGGTAGACTGCGAGCGAGATAAGCTGCCCCACACCTGTGGCAATCGCCGCACCGGAGATTCCCATTTTCGGAAAGAATGCCAGTCCAAAGATTAAAATCGGATCCAGGATAATGTTTGTGATGCAGCCGCCAAGCAGGGCAATCATGGACACCTTCATCCGCCCCACTGCCTGAAAGATCTTTTCGAAGGCCAGTCCTGCCATGATGATCGGTGAAAACAGGAATGCGACGGATGCGTAACGCACACCGTACCGGATGACCTCCTGATCGCCTGTGAACCTTCCAAGGAATTTTGGCATGATAACGATGCAGATCACAGAAAGAATGATCCCGTGGATCACAGACAGGACAACACCCTGAGTCGCTGCCCGGCGCGCTTCATTCTCTTTTCCGGCACCTCTCGCTGTGGCGATCAGAGCGTTGATCCCCACCCCGAAACCGATGGCCATGGCATTGATGAAATTCTGGATCGGAAATACCAGAGACAGCGCTTCCATGGCATTCTCGCTGATCCGGGCAACAAAATAACTGTCTACTATATTATAAAGGGAATTCACCAGCATGGACAGGACCATGGGCATTCCCATTCCGAGGAGAAGAGGAAAGATCGGCTTCTCCTTCATGAAAGTTTCATTCATGATTCTAACCTCCCATATAATTTTTAAAGTAACGGTTCCATATGTAAAACTTCGTTGATATAAGCAATAAAAAGAATGTACCTCGACACATCATTGGCCCGTAGTTCCTTTTTGTTTAGCGGGAAGTTCTATCGGAATTTTCTGTTAAACAAAAAACGCCACACAACCACCCATAAAGCTTTTAGGTGATTGTGTGGCGAAAAAAGTTCTTCTCTAAAAATCCACACGAGTTTTAATGTCTGGTAGAATAACATAGATTTCGGATTCTGTCAACTATCCGGAGCCCGAAGACTCGATGACCCGAACCTCTCACTCGCGAGGGCCCGAACATCTCACTTCCGCATCTGTCCGGCAAAATCTGCCATGTCCGATGCTGGCAGCTGATCACGCATCTGCGATGCTGTGATTCCTTCTGTTTCACAGCGATTTCGTACCTTGCTTCTTTTTCTCCAGATAATCATTTAACTCCGCGTTCTTCACATTCGTGATAAACATATGACCCGGAGCGTGGGTGATGACGATCGGCGGCTTCGCCCGCTCGATGGCTGCCTGTGGGGTCACGCCGCAGGCCCAGAATACCGGGATCTCGCCCTCGCGGATCTCCACTGGATCTCCATAGTCCGGATGGTCGATATCCTTGATGCCGATCTTTTCCGGATCGCCCATGTGGACAGGACCACCGTGAACATTCGGGAACTTCTCCGTGATCTCCGCCGCTTTCTTTGCGTTCTCCGGCGTCATCGGGCGCATGCTGCATACAAGCGGACCTTCAAACACACCGGCTTTCTCACACTCGATGTTCGTCTTGTACATCGGCACATTTCTTCCCATTGAGATATGGCGCACGTCGATTCCTGCCTGTAAGAGCGCCTCCTCGAAGGAAAAGCTGCAGCCGATAAGAAAACCAACGAAATCATCCTGCCAATATCCAGAAGCATCTGTCACCTCATCGACCTTCACGCCGTTTTTATAGATAAAGTACCGCGGAATATCGGTAACGATATTCGCTCCCTCGCCCATATCATGAACCAGCGGGGAGCCGTCCATGATCTCGAGGATCGGACACGGTTTCGGATTGCGCTCCGCGAACTTTTTAAAATCCTCCGCATATTTTTTCGGCAGGATCACAAGGTTTGCCTGTGCGTATCCCCCGCACATTCCGGCTGTCGGTTCTGTGATCTCACCGTCACGGATCTTTTTCCAGATCTCTTCCGGTCTTGTCGTTCTGTAATCTCCCATTTTTCACTACCCCTTTCTCCTATGCCGTTCTTTTCGTTTCCGGCATCTTAAGTTTCCTGTTTCCCACGACCCATTCTGCTGAAACGCTTCGCCGATCAGGTCATTTTCCGGTCTGCATCCCCATATTTTTTTACCGGAATCTCACAACCTCTTTTTCAAGCTCCACAAGAAACTCTTTTCCATTTACGGAGATCTTATAGGTTCCCGCCTTTACCCATGCGGTCTTGTTCGCCTCGGATGCCGCTGCGATCGCCACCGCCTGCTCATCATCCGCCGGTTCCACCGGGGTATTCAGTCTCTTCGCAAGCGCGTCAAACTCTTCTTTTTCCTTACAATAGAGAGCCTGCGCCTCATCCACCGTGACTTTCTCAAAATGGATCTTCATTCCCGGCATGCACTGGGCAAGCACCGGAAGGTCCACAGAGATCACATTGGCGATCTTTGTGTAGCCGCCTGTGGTCTGATGGTCCGCCATCATGACGATAGGATTTCCGTGGGACGGAACCTGGACAGCGCCGAAGCTGATGCCGTCAGTGATGATGTCGCCGCCGTTTTTATGCTCGATCACATCGCCTTCCATGCGGCAGCCCATGCGGTCGTACTCGTTGGAGATCGTGTAGGTGCTGTTTAAGAAGGTGTTGATTCCCTTATCTGTAAAACAGTCGTCCTGCGGGCCCATAACGACTCTGAGTGTCCATTCCTTTGCACCGTAAGACGGAAGTCCGTATACACGCTCGGCCATATGCGGGAGCCAGGATGCAGGAGCGCGGAAAGCGATCTCATCGCCGGTTCCTAATTTTCTTCCCTCGTATCCGCCAACCTTTGATTTGAGGTTCGTGGATCTGCTTCCCATAACGACCGGGATATCAAGTCCGCCCGCAAAAGCGATATACGCACGGCTTCCGCCGTACATGCCCATGAAGCTCAACGTCTGGCCCGCTTTTACCAGGACCGCACGGTATCTCTCCACCGGTTTTCCGTCGATCTTTGCCCCGAGGTCGCCGCCTGTCACCGCGATGATCTCATCTTCTGTAAATTTCATCGTCGGGCCCATCATCGTGATCTCGATGACTGCCTCGTTCGTATCATTTCCAACAAGGATATTGGCGAGTGACGCTGCCCTGGTATCCATGACACCAGATACGGACATTCCAGTCTCCTGATATCCGTAACGTCCCATATCCTGAATCGTTGTCAGGAATCCGCCGTTTATGATCTGAATGCCCATCACTCCGCCTCCTTATCATATACTACATACTGATATGTATCGTTCTCCACCTGTTTTTCGGTGGCTTTGTACTCTTCTTCCGTCACCGGGCGGAATTTGATATACTGTCCGGACTCCAGGAGTACCGGTTTTTCCCGCTCGGAATCATACAGCTTTAACGGAGTTCTTCCGATGAGCTGCCAGCCGCCCGGGGATGCCACCGGATAGATTCCAGTCTGCTCTCCGGCGATTCCCACGGAGCCGCCCTCGATCTTTACGCGCGGACTCTTCAAACGCGGAGTCGCGATACGCTTGTCCATGCCGCCGAGGTACGGGAATCCCGCGATAAATCCCAGCATGTAGATCAGGTACTCTTCGGAGGAGTGGATCTTTACGACTTCCTCTTCCGTAAGTCCGTTATGCTCTGCCACATTCGCAAGGTCCGGTCCCATCTCCCCGCCGTAAAGCACCGGGATCTCGATCACCGTTGGCGGCGGGATCTGGATGCTGCCCATGGAGGACAGAACCTGCTCAAATTTTTCTGTCAGTGCTGAGAACCGGATCACTTCCGGCTTGTATACAACGAGAAGGGAACGATAAGTCGGTACGGTCTCGACGATTCCCTCAATCTGTTCTTTCTCTAACGCGATCTTGAATGCGCGGATCTTCCGGTTGATCTCCGGACTGATCTCATTTCCAAATTCCACGGTGACTGCACAGTCGCCGGAAACCAGATATCTTACATTTCCCACAGCGAGTCTCCTCTCTATACATTTGCGGCTGTTTGACATTTGTAAGATGTCAAACAGCTGCACTCTTTTTCCTATAAACTTAAATTTTTGATCTCGACGCCTTCCGCGATCAGTGTCTCACGGATATTCTTTACGAACTCCAATGCCTTTGGGTTATCTCCGTGAACGCAGATAGAGTCTGCCTTGATCGCGATATCGTTTCCGTTGATGGACTCGACTTTTCCTTCTTTTACCATACGGATCACACGTTTGATCGCGAGATCTTTGTCCTTGATCACTGCGCCCGGAAGCTTTCTTGATACGAGAGTTCCGTCATCGTTGTAAGCGCGGTCAGCGAAGACCTCACTTGCAGCGCGGAGACCGACTTTTTCTGCTGCCGTGATCATCTTGGAACCTGCAAGTCCCATGAAGATGATGTCCTTATCTACCTCATAAACTGCCTCACACATCGCGATGGCTAACTTCTCGTCAACAGCTGCCATATTGTAAAGAGCGCCGTGCGGTTTTACATGCTGGATCTTTACGCCGTGGGCGGTACAGAACGCCATGAGAGCGCCCAGCTGGTAGCGGACATAAGCTTTCGCTTCATCCGGCGTCACTGCCATATTGCGGCGTCCAAATCCCACAAGGTCCGGGAAGCCCGGGTGTGCGCCGACGGCTGTTCCGAACTCTTTCGCCAGAGCAACGGTCTTTTCCATCACCATCGCGTCACCTGCGTGCCAGCCACATGCCACGTTTGCGGAGGAGACGTATTTTAAGATCTCCTCATCCATTCCGATCGTATAATTTCCAAAGCTTTCTCCAAGGTCACTGTTTAAGTCTACACGGTACATAAAATTTCCTCCTTGCTTTCCCTGCCGGTATTTTCTAAATTTCCTATCTACTATTTTAAACGACTTGCATCATAATCTCAATACATAATTAGCCTTAGCCGAACATCTTTAAGATTCCCGGAAGAGCTTTGATTCCGGAGAATCCTGTGAGCAGTACCACGCACACACCTAAAACGATGAGGATCGTCGGATGCTTGTAATCCTCGCCGACGATCTTCTTGTTTCTGCTCGCAAGAAGGATCGTTAAGAGGGTCAGCGGAAGGATCAGTCCGTTTAAAGCGCCTGCAAGTACAAGAAGTGCTGCCGGCTTTCCGAGGATCGCCATGATCAGTGTGGAGGCTGTGATAAATCCGATCACGAACCACTTTTCATTCTTCATGATAAACGGATGAAGAGTCTTTAAAAATGAAACCGATGTATAAGCCGCGCCGATGACGGATGTTGTAGCGGCGAAGAAAAGGACAAGACCAAAGATCTTATATCCGATCACGCCAGCTCCGAGACGGAACGCGTCTGCTGCCGGATTTGAAGCGTCGAGTGTCACATCCGGGTTTGCTGTCACGACACCGAGAACCGCAAGGAACAGCAGGATCCTCATGATTCCGGAAACGCTGACACCCATTAAAACGGACTGGCGTACATGCGGAAGATCTTTCTTTCCGGAATATCCGGCGTCAAGAAGACGGTGCGCACCGGAGAATGTGATATATCCGCCGCAGCTTCCTCCGAGAAGCGTGATGAGCGGAAGGACAAGGGCACCCACATCGCCCGGGTGGAAAATACTGCTCACAGCATCCCCTACCGGAGGTTTGGATTTGATCGCCACATAGAGAACTACGATGATCATGATACTTCCAAGGTATTTTGTCAGCTTATCCATGCTGGCCTTCGCGTCCTTGGAGAGGAAGATCAGGATTCCGATGATTCCCGCGATAAAGGTTCCAACCGTCGTCGGTATTCCGAACAATACGTTGAGTCCCAGAGCGCCGCCTCCGACATTGCCAATGTTGAATGCCAGACCGCCGAGGGCAACCATGAACGCGATAAAGTATCCGAGCCCCGGAAGGACTTTATTTGCAATATCCTGTCCGCGCATGCCGGACACACCGATCACCGACCAGATATTCAACTGTGTCGTCACATCCAGCAGGATCGTGCAGACGATCACCAGCGCGAAAATGCTTTTATACTGAGCCGTAAATGTGGAAGTCTGTGTCAGGAAGCCCGGTCCGATCGCGGATGTCGCCATCAGGAACGCAGCTCCCATCAAGGTCGTCATGTTGCTGTGTTTTTTCTTTTCCCCCATAAATGAGTACCCCTTTCGTATCTTTTCTACAACTGATGCCTTGATTTTATCTGACTTTTTAGTGATATTCAACTATATTTTTCGGTTTCTGAAAATCTTTTTGAAATTTTCAAAAAAATCGTGCGAATCCGCTCATTTTCAGCGAGCGATTTCGCACGATGTGAATTTTTGCACGTTTTCAATTGTTCAGCAGATCTGCGCCCTTCCGCGAGGGCCGTAAGATTTCAGTCTTCCTTATCAAGTCTTCTCTTCATGGAGAATCTTGTGATCCCCAAAAGGGCCGCCGCTTTTGTCACGTTGTTTCCGCAGAGCTTCAGCGCCTGGTCCATGTAGATCTGTTCCAGCATGGAAACCTCCTGATCGAGACTGATCGGTCCTTTCCGAAGATCCTTTAGCGCAAACGGTTCTCCTGTCCGGGTATCATCTTTCCAGTCCACCCGTTTTAATTCCACATGTTTTTCGAGCACGTCCCCCTGACAGAATAAGAAGCAGCGCTCAAAAATATTTTTCAGTTCCCGAACATTCCCTTTCCAGTCATACAAAAGCAGCTCCCGCATAAAATCAGGATCCACATGGGTGATATTCTTTCCAAACATGCCGTTATAATATTTCAGGTAATAATCGCAGAGCGCCGGAATGTCCTCTCTCCGGTCCCGTAACGGCGGGATCACAAGTTCCATGACATTGATCCGGTAAAAAAGGTCTTCCCGGAATTCCCCCTGCTTTACGGCGTGTTCCAGATTCCGGTTTGTCGCCGCGATCACCCGGGCATCCACTTCGATGTCCTCCAGACCACCCACACGCTTGAACTTCTTATGGTCCAGGAACGTGAGGATCTTTGTCTGCATGGAGAGGGGAAGTTCCCCGATCTCATCCAAGAACACGGTTCCGCCTGCTGCCAGCTCGATCAGACCTTTCTTCGTCTTCATCGCACCCGCAAAGGCCCCCCGCTCATAGCCAAAGAGCTCGCTCTCCATCAGATGTTCCGGAATTGCGCTGCAGTTGATGCGGACCATCAGGTGGTCCCTCCGGTCGCTGCAGGCATGGATCAGGGACGCCGCAACCTCTTTTCCCGTTCCGGTCTCGCCCCGGATCAGAATATTCACCGTGGAATTCTTTCCGAGAAGTTCGATGTGGCGCCGGATCCGCATCGCGGCGTCGCTGACTCCGATAAATTCCTGCGTTTTTCCCTTTAGAAACTCCAGGGATTCCCGATCCTGCATCTGACCAATGCAGCGGCTGGCGATCCGGTCGATCTCGTCAATATCAAAGGGCTTTAAAATATAGTCGTAAGCGCCGCGCTTCGTCGCCTCCACCGCCTGGGCAACAGAGCCGTACGCCGTCATCAGGATCACCTGGACCTCCTCATCGGCAGAACGGAACGTGGAGATCTCGTCGATCCCGAGGCTGTCCTGCAGGCGGTTATCCAGGAGGATCACCTGCGGATGGAACGTTTTCATCTTCTCGAGAGCGTCCTTCACCGTTTCCGCCGACTGGGTCTCGTATCCCCGGTCCTTCAATCCTTCCTCCAGTGTAAACCGGATCAGAAATTCATCATCAACGATCAGTACCTTTTTCATGTTCATCCCTGCTTTCAAAAATCAGGCGCACCGTTGTTCCGCGGCCCGGAGCGCTTTCCATTTCCATTTTGCCGTGGTTCTGCTCGATCAGCCGGTTTACGATCGCCAGACCAAGCCCGACGCCGTTAATGCTCTTCGTGTAGAACGGTTCTCTTGCACGTTTCAGTTCCTCTTCATTCATTCCTTTTCCGTTGTCGGAGACGCAGAATGTAGTCATACCTCCGTCGGAAGACACTGAGAGACAGATCTTCCCCGTTCCGTCCCGGCTGACCGCCCGCATGCTGTTTGTCAGAAGATTGTACAGCATCTGGCGCATTTCATTCTCATCGGCAAACACCTCACATGCCGCGCAGTCTGTCTCGAACGTGACATTCTGCTGTTCGCACTCCTTCGCGTAGATCGATGCCACCTCCCGCAGCACCGCATCCGCCGGAAAGACATGTCTGTGGTTTTCCTTCTTCACCGACAGCGTAAACAGGTCATTGATCAGCCCGGTCACCCGGTCGATTTCATGGAGCATGCTGTCGCAGAGAAGCTTTTCATTCTCCTTCACCGCCCGTCCGCCCAGGACCTGGATCCCGGAACGGATCCCGGCCAGCGGATTTTTGATCTCGTGGGCCAGCGCCGATGACATCCGGCTCGTATACTCCATTTTTGTGTAATTATCAAGGTTTTTCAGAAGATTCTCAAAAGTTCTCGCCAGCTGGCCGATCTCGTCCTTTCTCGCTGTCTCCGGAAAGCTGTACTCCCGGAACCCGTCCTTGTTCTCATCGAGCTTTTTACACGCCGCGCCCATGCTGCGGATCGGTTTTGTGAGACTCCAGGCGAGGAACACGCTGACCTGGACGATGATCAGGAGACTGGCCACAGCGCCCACAATGACGTAATTCTGTTCTTCCAGGATCGCGTTCTCGAATGACTTTTTATCCATCCAGTATTCCAGACGCCACCCCATGGAATTTCCACTGTCCGCGTACAGGAGTTCCATGTTCCCGTCCGGGATCTCCTCGTCCCCTGTGATGACCGTACCGTCGGCAGCCATGATCCGCACCGCCGGATCATGATAAAAATTATACTTCTGCCGGATCTCCTCCTCACTCAGTTTTCCCTGCAGATAGTAAATATCCGCCTCCATGCCGCGGATCGTGGTCCTCGCGTACTCTTTTCTGTCCTTAAGCTTTTCCGTATATCCATTATACACCGAAATAGCACAGAATGCACAGACCACCAGAATTCCCACCGTGACGAACGGCAGCATGATCTCATGCTCGATCCTGCAGAACCATGATCGAAACAGCTGTTTTTTCTTTCCGCTCATTCTTTGGCCCCTCTTTTCTTCTCAAACATCGGGATCACAACATAGACTGCCGCCGCGCACAGTGTTGCCGGAAATGCCCAGTATATCCGGAGATCCATTTTCCAGAACAGGACAGAGCAGATAAGTCCCGTAAAGAACGCTCCCACCGCCCCGGCTTTCGTTCTCCGTTTCCAGTACAGTCCACCGTAGATCAGAGGGGCAAGCGCCGCCGAGAATAATCCCCAGATGTCCGCTCCGAAGGACAGCATGTCCTCCGGCGGATTTACGGATAAGATCAGTGCAGCCGTGCCACCTATGAAGATAAATACCCGCGCCAGGATGAGGATCTGCTCCTCCGACATCTTCTTTTTTGTGATCTGGGCAGCCACATCGTAGGACAGCATGCAGCCGATCAGGTGAAGCTGGGAGTTCGCCGTTGAGACACAGGCGCCGATCACGCTGATCAGGAAGAAACCGCTGAACGGTGTGTTCATGAGATTGACCACTGCATAGATAAATACGTCATCCGCGGAGCAATAATTTTTCAGCTGTGGAAAGAGGATCCGCAGTCCAAGACCGATCTGGGTCAGTGCAAAGTACAGCACGCACAGGAATATCAGTGCATGCAGGATCATATGTTTTGCGGTTTTTTTATCCTTCGCCGCCAGGATCCTGACCATATACTGGGGATTCGACGCCAGTCCCATTCCCCAGCCGAAGAACATGGAGATATATACGAAGATTCCAATCTCCGCTGTCTGATTTTCGAAAACGCCCTTGCTCTTTATGAGTTCATGCACAGTCTGATCCGTCAAAAACCAGTGTCCCGGAACGTTTTTTACGATAACCAGATACAGAACCCCGATGCTCACAGAGAGCATGATCAGATTGAGGCAGTCCGACTTCGTGACGGAGTTAAAGCCGCCGAAGCTCGAATAGAGGATAAAAAGATAGACAAGAAAGACAGCTACCTTGTAATTGATATTCAGCAGGCTGGATACCGCGATGCCAAATCCCTTGATCTGGATCATCAGATAGAAAATATAGCCGCAGATCATGAATACAGCCGATGCAGTCTGCAGAAATTTCGAATGATGCTTTTTTCCGATCAGTTCCGGAATCGACAGGACATCATTCTCATAAAGCCTGTCTGTGATCAGATACAGAAGTCCTGCTCCGATAAACCACGGGATGACCGACGACGCGATGACGGAGAGTCCACTGTGATATACGTTTCCCGTAAATCCCAGAATCGTCGCCGCGGAGACCCAGGTTCCGACAAATGTGAAAAACAGGCGTTTTTCGTCATTTTTTCTCTCACCGACGAAAAACTTGGAGAGAGAATCGCTTTCCGAAAAGGAGAGCTTTCCGATGACCAGGAACACAACGGAATAGATCACAAAATAGATCAGCTGGATCAGTACCTGGTTCATAGCGCCCTCCCCGTATATTCTGTGCCGTAACTTCCGTTATCCAGTCTTCGGAGCCGGTAATATCCATAACTTTCCGTCTCCGACACCTCATACCCATCCGGTACCGTCACAAACACTTTCTTCGCCCCATTCCGGTATGCCTGATGCACCATGCGGCGGATCAGGCGGGGGAGTTCTTCCGGTTCGGAGAACCTGATCCGTACAAAGGAGATTCCGTCGGATTCCAGTTTACTCTGATCCAGAACAGCGTCCCAATGTTCATTTCTCCCAATGATCTCCATCGGGATCTCCCTCTCATACTCGATTCCCACAAGTGTCAGCCCCTTCGCCGGAGCAGTCTGTCCCGCCTCTTTGCGGTTTCTTGCCTCCAGTACCTCTTTCACATGTTCCGGCTCCCACTCACCGGTTCCCACTTTTAAGAGTGTTCCTGCTATGATCCGCACCATGTTGTAGAGGAATCCGCTGCCGCAAAGGCGGATCGTTACGATATCCTCATCATTCTTTTTCACCTCAGCCCCGTAGATCGTCCGGACCGTCTCCTCCGCCTGGTGGTTTGCGGCGCAGAAGCTGATGAAATCATGTTCCCCGATGAGATATTTTGCCGCCTCATTCATCTTTTCCACGTTTAACGGGTAATAGCAGAAATGGGCGTAGAGGCGTCTTGTCGGGATCTCGATCTTACAGTTTAAGATCTGATACTCGTAGGTCTTTACGCAGTTCTGCTTTCTCGGATGCCAGTCCAGGGGAACTTCCTCGGATTCCACCACACGGATATCCTCCGGGAGTCCGCGGTTTACCGCGTAACAGAATTTATCTCCCGGGATCCGGCTCTCCGTGTCAAAGACCGCCACATTTCCGCGCGCATGGACGCCGGAGTCCGTCCGGCTTGCCCCAATGACGCAGACAGGCTCTTTCAGAAGATCCGAAAGAGCCTTATTTAACATCTCCTCTATGGTAACGCCATTGGGCTGGAGCTGCCAGCCCTTGTATGCGGTGCCGTCGTAGGCCACCGTCAGTTTGATTCGTCTCATAGCTTTATTGTTTTCCCTCTGCTGCCCGGGGATTCCCGGGCAAATTTACTTTTATACAGATCCAGCAGCTATTTTGCAGCTTCACAGCTGCAAATTATCTTCTGCCATTTGCAGCCGAATCCAATTCTGCCCGGTTTTCCGGATAGAATCAGATATCAAATTACTTTTTCCCGGCTGAAATCGTTCATTTCTTGTAACTATTCAGTACCTTCATAGTTACGTGCAAAAATCCATTCCAGATCAGCTTCGCTGATGGGATTTTTGCCTTCCAGCCTATGTTTCCTTACGGTCAGCGCAGCAAGTGCGCAGACCTACTGAACAGTTACCATTTCTTTACAAAACGACCTTAAGCAAAATTGCCACCACAAAATACACCAGATACGCCCCATAAACCATGTGGTCCCTCTTCGCGTACTTAAGCGGTTTCATCTTCGTTCTTCCCTCGCCGCCGCGGTAGCATCTCGCCTCCATGGCCATCGCGAGATCCGTGGCACGACGGAATGCGGATACGAAAAGCGGTACAAGAAGCGGTACCATGGATTTCGCCTTCTGGATCAGATTCCCGCTCTCGAAGTCAGCACCTCTCGCCATCTGCGCTTTCATGATCTTATCCGTTTCCTCAATTAAGATCGGGATAAACCGGAGCGCGATGGACATCATCATGGACACCTCATGGACCGGAACACCGACCTTCTTTAAGAAGCCCAAGCTCTTTTCCAGACCGTCTGTCAGCTGGTTCGGTGTCGTTGTGAGTGTAAGGATCGTGGATCCCATAACAAGGTATACCAGGCGGATCGCCATAAATGCCGCAAACCGGAGACCTTCCCAGGTCATCTGCAGGAAACCGATCTTAAAGATCGGGGTACCCGGCGTCAGGAACAGGTTAAAGCTGACGCTGAGGAGAAGCAGGAACATGATGGATTTTAAGCCGCGCACCATGAATTTTACCGGGACATTGGAGAGCTTGATGGCAGTGATCAGAAAGATCGTCGCCGCAAGGTATGCCCAAAGGTTGTCCGCGATAAATAAGGTTACGATGTATACAAGCGTTCCAAATAATTTTGTTCTCGGATCCAGCCTGTGAAGCAGGGAATCAACCGGGTAGTACTGTCCAAGCGTGATATCTCTTAACATGTCTTTTCCTCCCCGGCTGTCTTTTCTGCGCTGTCCGCCTTCTCAGAGGCTGTTCCGGCGGCGTTCCCATGACCTGCGTTCTCGGAAACTGCTCCAGCTGTGCTTACCTGAGCTGCATTTCCGGAACTTTTTCCATTCTTTTCGCGCCAGATCTTAAGGATCGCATTCTTCGCCTCTTCCACCGTCGTGATATCCGGATCCAGCGGGATCCCCTTGTCGATCAGCTTGTGCACCACATAGGTGATCTGCGGTGCCGCAAGGCCAATGGCTTCCAGCTCTTTATAGTGGCGGAATACTTCCTTCGGGGTTCCGTCGAAGACCTTCTCGCCATGGTTCATGACTACAAGACGTGACACATATCGCGCCACATCCTCCATGCTGTGGGAGACGAGAATGATCGTCAGCCCCTGCTCGTTATGGAGCTTTTGTACGAGTCCTAAAATGTCGTCGCGTCCTTTCGGGTCGAGACCGGCTGTCGGCTCATCTAAGATCAGGACCTCCGGTTTCATCGCCAGAACACCCGCGATAGCCACTCGACGCTTCTGACCTCCGGAAAGGTCGAAGGGAGACTGCTTATAAAAGCTCTCATCGAGTCCCACCATGTCCAGCGCCTCTTTCGCGCGCTTCTCGATCTCCTCCTTCGGGAGTCCCAGATTCTTCGGTCCAAAGCAGACATCTGAGAATACATCCACCTCAAACAGCTGATGCTCCGGATACTGGAATACCAGCCCCACATGGCTGCGGAGCTCTTTCATGGAATATCCCTCTTTATAAATACTCTCTCCGTTATAGAGGATATCTCCGCTCGTTGCCTTTAAAAGTCCGTTTAAATGCTGGGTCAGGGTTGATTTTCCGGATCCGGTATGACCGATGAGGCCGATAAACTCGCCATCATGGATCGTAAGATTTACATCCTTTAAGGCATACTGCTCAAAGATCGTTCCCTGCCCGTATATATGATTCAAGTGTTTAATTTCGATTGCCATATTTCCACCATTTCTCCACTATTTTAAGAGCGGAACAAGTTCATCCACAAGCTCGTCGATGGAAAGAATTCCATAAGGAAGATCCATTCCGGCTTCCTTTAATTCATCTGCCAGTTCCGTTACCTGCGGCACATCGAGGCTGTATTTTTTCAGTTCCTTGACTCTGGAAAAGACCTCTTTCGGGGTTCCGTCCATCACGACATGTCCACCGTCGATAACGACCACGCGGTCTGCGTCAATGACCTCTTCCATATAGTGGGTGATCAGAACTACCGTGATTCCTTCCTGACGGTTCAGTTCATGGACCGTTTTAATGACCTCGCGGCGTCCGTTCGGGTCTAACATCGCTGTCGGCTCATCCAGAACGATACACCGGGGCTTCATCGCCATAACGCCAGCGATGGCCACGCGCTGTTTCTGTCCGCCGGAAAGCTTATTCGGAGACTGGAGTCTGTAGGCCGTCATTCCGACTGCCTCAAGGCTCTTGTCGACCCGCGCCCAGATTTCCTCCGTCGGAACTCCCATGTTCTCCGGTCCGAATCCAACGTCCTCTTCCACCACGTTTCCGATGATCTGGTTATCCGGGTTCTGGAATACCATTCCCGCCGTCTTTCGTACATCCCAGAGATGCTCCTCGTCGTCCGTCCTCATTTTAGAAATATAGACTGTTCCATCCGTTGGAAGCAGGATTCCGTTCATCAGCTTCGCGAATGTGGATTTTCCGGATCCGTTATGTCCCAAAATCGCTACGAAATCGCCTTCCTTGATGTCCAGAGAGACGCCTTTTAACGCATGGCTGACCTCATCCTTGTCTTCCTCTTCATCGTGCCTGATATAGTCAAAGATCAGGTTCACTGCTTTAATGATTCCCATAGAAATCCTTTCTCGTTTTTCATAAACTTCAAGTGACTGCGGCGCCGCATACACCTTCAGGCTGCCGCGACAAATGTTTACACGTTTCTAAATTTTAGTTGATATCTCATAGTAAGTCAAGTGTTTTCGCGTGGTTCCAGGAGCTTACCTTTTCAGATATGTGAAAACGGCATGCCACAGGATTTCTCCTATGACATGCCGCCCATCATTCCTTTCTAACTTACCCAGAGCCCCGATGCATCCAACGTATATCCGTCGATCACAGTGGACGCTGCCATCGCTCCGTTCGCGTTCAGGTAATACCACTGTCCCGGTGCTGTCTGACGCCAGCCTGTTGCCATCGCTCCATCGGCATCCATGTAGTACCAGACACCGCCGATCTGCTTCCAGCCGGTTACCATCTTTCCATCACTTCCAAGGTAATACCATTTATTATTTACCATTCTCCAGCCTGTCGCCATATATCCGTTTTCATCGAAATAATACCATGTTCCGAGGATCCGGTACCACTGGGAGATCACGATCTGGCCATTCTCGTCCACATACTTCTTTCCATCCGCGTAATTCTTCCAGCTGCCTTCTGTGTCGCCAAGGTCATCCAAATACCGGTCAGAAGAGGTAATATAATCACTGCTCTTGCGGTACTTCGCATCGTTCGTTGTCTTTCCCACCGCGCGGATCTCGTAATAGTAGTTTCCCTCTCTTCCCATATACTCGGAGAGGTCCTTGCTGGTTCCCGTCGCATCGATGGTCCGGAGATAATAGTCATCCCGGTACAGGCGGATCTGATATCCCGTCGCATAATCGACTTTCTTCCAGACCGCTTTCATATGGTTCGAAGCGCTCCAGCCGGCTTCATCCGGGGACTCCAGCCATACCACCGGGTAGTAAGTGGCTGTGACCTTCAGGTCATCATCCACTTTCACTGCCTTACTCAACGTTGCACCGGAGATCTGGCAGGACTTTGAACCGTAGCTGGAGGAGAACTCTCTTCCGCTGGAGGAAAGAATCAGCGTTGCCGTCACTTTCGTTCCAGGATTCCATTTTTCTACATCCTTGCTCCACTCCACGGATGTGATCTCGATCCCGTAGCTGCCGCAGCTGATCTCCGGCTCCTCGATCACGCCGGGATCTTCATACTTGTCTTTAAAGGTGATCCTTATAGAATTCACCGTCGGCGCAGCCAGTGCAGGAAGAACCATCCATATCGTCATCACAATCAGAATTCCTGCTGCCGCAAGCCATTTTCCAAAAGTTTTCTGTCTCATAAGGTGCTCCTTTCCTGTATTTTCAGTCTGCTGGAAAATATTCCGACGATTTTCACCGCATAACCGCATGCCCTGCAGGTTCAGATCTTTACTGCGGTTTTCTCCAGATACCGTCCTGATCTACATAGAAGGTATCGATCACTTCATTGACCGCCTTATGTCCATCCGGATACAGGTAGTAGATCTGTCCGTCGATGTTCTGCCATCCTGTGAGCATTCCGCCGTCGCCGCCGAGGTAATAAGCCTTGTCACCCAGCGTAATCCAGCCGGTCACCATAGCTCCGCTCTCGGAGAGATAATACCAGGTATTGTTGTAGAGAAGCCAGCCCGTCTGCATCTTTCCGTCACCGTTCATGTAGTAATAAACGCCGTTCTTCATCTGCCAGCCGGTGAGCATCATTCCGTTTGCGTCAAATAAGTACCAGATATTTCCGATAAATCCCCAGCCGTTCTTTAAATAAGTTCCGTCCGGGTAACGATAATACCAGCGGTTTCCGTCAAGGATCCAGCCGACCTCATTCACATTTGACGGGGCCTGCTGGGAATTTCCGGAGTTATTTGTGCTGCTGTTGTTGCCGCTTGACGGCTTTTTCTTTGCCGCTCTCGCCGCGTCATCCTCATCGATATAGACCTCATCGGATATGGTCCAGTCGCTCTTTGACGCGTACTTGGATACCTCATCGTTTGACGGGAGCGCGCGCACCTTAAAGGTGTAGGTTCCCTTGGAGCCCATATACGGAAAGAGATCACAGCTGCTGGTGTGGATCTCGCCGCTCTTGTAGACGTTCTTGCTGCCGCGGTAGAGGTACACCTCGTAGGACGCGTCCTCAACGGCCTCCCACTTCGCGAGTCCGAGATCGGAGCTTCCGGACTTTGTGGTCTGCCAGTATGCCTCGCCCGGCGCGTCAAGATCGCCCTTTGCCGGTTTTGTCTTTACGGTAACCACCAGACGGTCGGAAGATGTTCTCGAAGCGCTGACAAAAGTTCCGTTCTTTACCTTTACCTTTGAGGAAGTGTAGGAGCTGCTGCTGAACCTATAGTCATTTAAAGTCTTTAAAGTAACTTTCATGGTGTAGGTTCCGCCGATCTTCACGTCGTTCTTTGTGGAAGACCACTTTGCGGATACGATATCATATTTATCGTTGTTCGGGATCGATACCTCGCAGTTATCAGAATTGTATCCCACATCAAGATCCGGCAGGGATTCCCCCACCGTCGGTGTCACATCCAGCGTGATGCTGACACTGTTCACATAACTGGTCGCCGCAAACGCTGTCTGCGCCCCGGATACCGCAAACACGACCGCCATGACCCATGCGGCCATCCATGTACTTATTTTTTTCCATTTTCTTTCTGCCATAGGATTGCCTCCCCTCAAGTATCTTTCTTTAACTATATTATAAGGGTGGGCAAACACTTCCGTCAACTTAAGATATTCTGTCTTTTAGCGGCAAATCCGTGGCAGTTTGAGGCTTAGAATCTGCATTTTCCTATTATTCTTCCATTTTCCATATTTACCGTTGATCCTGTCATTTTCTGCGTAGTTTTAGTCTGTCCTCAGTGCGTCGATCGGATTCAGCTTCGCCGCCCGGCTCGCCGGCATGTAACCAAAGATCAGTCCGATGGCAACAGAAACGCTAAACGAGATCACAACTGCCGTCATGGTCGGCGGCGCGTCGATTCCCATGAGGGCACCGATTCCCGTACTTGCTAAGGCTCCGATCATGATTCCGATGATTCCGCCGATGGAGCTTGTGACCAGCGCCTCGATGACGAACTGCTGCATGATCACGCTCTTCTTTGCGCCGAGGGCCTTCCTGATGCCGATCTCCCTGGTTCTCTCTGTCACGGACACCAGCATGATGTTCATGACACCGACGCCTGCAACTAACAAGGAGATACCCGCGATACCGCCCAGCATCATGCTCATCATGGCAATCTGCTCATTTAAGGAATCGAGAAGGGAGCTCATTGCTGTCACCGTGTAGAGGTTTTCGCTCTTCATCTTTTCATAGAGAAAATTTTTAAGTTCTGTCGTGCACGTTTCCGTGTCGTTGATGTCCCGCGATGTGAAGATATAGTTGTTGATCACAGCATTTCTCGCCATCTTCACAGCTCTGGAATACGGAATCCACACAAAGTCATCCATACATCCGTCATCAAACTCAGAGCTGCTCTCCGTCTGCCGTTCCACAACGCCTACGATGGTGTAGCTGTCACCGTTTAACTTGACCGTCTCGCCCACGGCGTTCTGGGAGCCGCCGTAGAGTTCCTCCGCCACATAAGCGCCGATGACCGCGACTTTTCGTCTCGCCTCCATGTCGGAGTACTGGAGATTTCTGCCATACTCGATCTCGTAGTCCTTGATTGCGAGATAATCCTCACTGTAGCCGCCGACACTGGTGGAATCCATGGTGTCGGAGTCATGTTTTACCGTGACGCTGACTGACACGTTCGGGGACATGTTCTCGTAGAGGTCTGAATGTTCCTCGTAGAACTCATAAAATTCGTTCACATCAATACTTCTGGATGCCACCGCCTTGTACTGGACCGTGATCTGATTGACACCCATAGAAGAAAAGCTCTCCACCATGTAGGACATATAGCCGTTGACGATGCTGACCAGAATGATCACCGACGCGACACCAATGATGATTCCAAGCATCGTGAGAAAGGATCTCATTTTGTTGCCCCAGATACTTTTTAACGCCATTTTAAATGATTGCAGCATACTTTTTCACATCCCCGTCGAAATTGATCTTTCCGTCATGGATCCGCACCACCCGCTTCGCCTCCAGAGCGATGGAGCTGTCGTGGGTGATCATGACGATCGTGTTTCCTTCTTCATTGAGTTTCTTTAAAAAATCAAGCACTTCCCGGCCTGTCCTGGAGTCCAGGGCACCCGTGGGCTCATCCGCCAGGATTAAGGACGGATCTCCTGCGAGAGCCCGCGCGATGGAGACTCGCTGCTGCTGGCCGCCGGAGAGCTGGTTCGGAAGATTCTTCCATTTTTCTTCAAGTCCGACCCTTTTCAGGGAATTCATAGCCCGCTCCCGACGTTCCTTTTTGTCATAACCGGCGTAGAGAAGCGGAAGTTCCACGTTTTCTAAGAGATTTAACTTTGGAAGCAGGTTATACTGTTGGAAGATAAAGCCGATCATGCGGTTTCTGATCTCCGCCAGCTCGTTGTCGGACATATCCGCCACATCCTCGCCGCCGAGGAAATATTCGCCCTCCGTCGGGACATCCAGGGCGCCGATGATGTTCATCAGGGTTGATTTTCCGCTTCCAGATTTGCCGACGATGGCGACGAACTCGCCTTTGTTGATGGAAAGGCTGATGCCGTCGTTGGCGTGGACTTCCTCGTCGCCCATGTAGTAGATCTTGTAGATATTGCGCAGCTCTATCAGAGGTTCCTGCTTTTCCAACTTCTCATGAACTTTTGAAACTGCCTCTTCCTGTTTCATCGGCTCTTCAGACATTTTTTTCTGCTCTGCGGTATCTATTTGTATTGAGAATTCAGTCTTTTCCATACAATTTATCTCCTATGCACTACTGAGATCTTCGTCCGCTGCCGTTGCCGCCGCCATTTCCGCCGTTTCCTCCAGGACCGCCCGGTACGCCTCCGCCCATATCACCGCCAGGACCGCCCATGCCGCCCATCTGCATCTGATTGGTCTGCGTCGAGCTTCCGGAATCGGAGGAAATGTAGACCTCGTCCCCCTCAGAGAGACCGGAAAGGATCTCCACATAATCGTCGTTGATGATTCCAGTTGTCACCTGGACCGCCTCGAAGCCGTCCGGGACGTTGCTGCTGCCGGATTTTCCGGAGCCGTTGCTCTTAGAGCTGGAATTATCCGTACCGGAACCTTTGGAACTGCCACTTGCCTCTGCGCCTGCATCCGGCTGTCTATCCACTGAATCTGCATTCAGAGTTCCATCTCCATGGTTCTTTCTCTCTGAATCTGCGTCACCCACATTATCTGAACTGTCATTTCTCTGTGTATCAGCATTTTCTGTGCTGTCCGAACTCTTCTTCACATACACTCTGTTTCCACGCATCAGCGCGCTCGCCGGAATCACTAATGCATCTTCGGAACTGTCGAGAATGATCTTCGCATCCACGTTCATGCCCGGAAGAAGACTTCCCGTATCGTCCAGAGTCACTGTCACCGGATAGTTTGTGACACCGTTGGAGTAGCTGCTCTGCAGACTCACATTTGTGACGGTTCCTGTGAATGTCTCACCTTCCACCGCATCCGCCGTGATCTCCACAGACTGGCCGACCTTGACGCTTGAGACATCGAGTTCATCCACGGACATCTCCAGTGTCATGGTGGACAGGTCGTAGATCACCGCCATGGTGGTCGTTCCGCTGGAGCTCTTGGAGATCTTATCCCCAACCTTCACGTTTTTCGTAATCACTGTCCCCGAGATCGGCGCTGTGATCGTATAGTCATCCACACTGTCCTGAGTGTTGCTCAGCTTGTTCTCCGCGTTTTCCAGGTTGTCATCTGCGCTCTCCACTGCATCCTTGAATTCCTTTAAATACTCTTCCGCCGTCTTTGTGGTCACCTGGAACAGCTCGGAGTTTTTCTCCACATAAGAACCTTCATGAATCAGAAGGTTCTCGATCTCAAGGCTCTTGTTTCCGGAGATTTCCACGCTCAGGGTCGTCTCCGTCTTCGCGGCGAATGTTCCCTCGGCACTGCAGACAAATCCGTCGACGGTCACGGATGCCGCGGTGTCTGTCGTGAGTCCGCCTGGGTTTGATACCTCGACCGTCACGTTTTTTACGAGACGTCCTCCGGAGAGTGTCTCCTCCATGCTGCTGACGATCGTGACCGTACCGGAGATCTTCTCGCCGGTGTCCTCCAGAGTCACTGCTGCCTCGTCACCTACGTTGATCTCCGCCGCCTCGCCTGAGAGGAACGGGACTGTGATCTTCATAACGGAGTCATCATAGAGATCCGCGATCTTCGTTCCGTTATTTACCTTATCGCCCTCTTTGATATAGAGAGTCTTGATATATCCGGACGCTGTAGAGCGGTATGTATTTCCGGCGATCCGCGCTGTCTCCTCGGCGTAATTGGACTGTGCCGTCTGGGCACTTTCCTTCGCGCGCTGGAGACTTGTCTCTGCGGAGCTCAGGTCAGAGTCCATGGAGGATGCGTCGATCCGGTAGAGGACCTGACCTTTTTCTACAACATCGCCCTCCTCAAAGTTCGCCTCGATGACCTCTCCTTCCACCAGGGATGTCACCTCGTAGGTGTCCTTCGGAGACAGGGCGCTGGACGCCGTGAGCTCTGAACTGATGTCCGTCCGCTTCACTGTCGCCGTTGACACAGACTGGTCACCCTGACGTTTCTGGCTCGTGGTCTTTTTCTTATAGAGGAAAAATCCGCCAAGCAGCACTGCCAGAACCACTATAAGCACGATCACGATCCTCCCGCTTTTTCCTTTCCGTTTTTTCCGTTTCTTCTCTGCGGCCACCTTTTCGTTCTCCATACTCATTCCTTTCCTGTCTATTGAAATCTTCCGCTTCTCTTAACTATGTTCCAGATCTGAATTTCCTTGCCTTAATTTTCTCTACCCGCATTCCTTCTGCGGTATTTCTATTTCATGTATTATATGTATATTCGTAACTAATCAATAATCTCCGACAACATCTACAACCGTATAAGTCGCATTCTCGTCGCTTCCGCTCTTCTCCCACACAATGGCAACCTTGTCATCCACCTCAAACTCTCCGTAGACGGAGAACAGGTACTGGAGCTCCGATCCGCTGATCTGAAACTCATCGCCCTCTCCGCCGTTGTCCTGGTAATCGGTGTTCAAGACTACCTTCACCGGAGTAAACGGGTCGTTGGAATCGTAGTAGATTGCCTTGATGCGTCCCTCTGTGGCACCTTTGTTCTCGCCTCCGTTGGAGTAGGCGAAGATCATCTTTGTCTCCTCGTGGTAGTAGATCACGGTGGCATAATCGTTGATCTCGCTCTCATCGGACACCTCGCCATTTAAGAACATCGTGGCGTCCTTCAGGGAGAATGGAACGAGACTCTTTAAGTTCCGGCTGTCATTATTTAAGATCTTCGGTCCCTTTAAGCTGTTGTCCAGGATCGAGGAGGTATTGATCTCGCCGTCGGAATTGTAGGTCAGGTCAAATACCTTGCTGCCGTACTGGTTTCCTTCTTTTGTCTTCGCCTTCATCAGGTTATAGAACAGGTTGATGCAGTCTTCCCTCGTGAGGACCTCGTCAAGATCACGATAGATCCCAGAATCCAGGGACAGGGACTTGAACTTCGCAAGGCGGCTCTCCTGAAGACTTCCGGAGAAATCCTCGTTTGTGTATCCTAAGACTCCCAGGACTGCCTTGATGGCATCCCGCATCGTAACTCCCTCGTCCGGCTTAAAGTTTCCGCCGAGATAACCGGACATCCAGGAGTTCGTCGCCGCCGTGCGGATCGCCGCAGAATACTGGGATTTTGAGGAGACATCCACGAATACAGATACGGTTCCCGCCGCGTTTGCCGCCTCCTTGTAGTCCGATGCCTTTACGAGGAGTTCCGCAAACTCACCTCTCGTCACATTCGCCTGGTAATTACTCGTCGTTATAATTCCAAGCAGGCTCACCGCTTTCTTCCTCATTTCAAATGTGGTGCTGGCCGCGTAAGCGTTCACCGTCATTCCGGCCCCCACCGCACAGACCGTCAGACTGACCGCTATTATCTTTCCTCTTCTCATTTCCATTCTCCTTTCATCCGCCTTGACCACCAGATCATCAGCCCCCTGCAGGTCATCTCTTTCCAGATCCATTGCCTGATTTCCATTGACTGCTGCGTACACTCGTCATCACGGGGATCTTTGTACTTTTAAAGTACATGTACTCCTGGTTCCTTGCATTTTTCTTACTGTTTATTACGTTTCTGCAATAAACTTTATCAGAAACTTGTGATTCCTCTGTGTTTGACCTGTGTTCAAACTGTGAAGGATGTCACACAAAACAGGGCATATCTGCGGCAAAATTGTGGCATGAAACAAAAAGACCCAGAACAGATACCACTTTCGGTACCCACTCCAGGTCTTCTCCCTATTCTCACACCCCCGGCAGCCGCCCGATCACATCGATCCCGGCGAATACCAGAAGTCCGTTTTTTATGATAAAATTTAAGATCACGATCCCCGCCGCTGCGTAAGCGATCCGGTCATCCAACTCCGGTCGGAATCTCCTGTTTCCCGTGGCAAAATACAGGATCCAGGAAACCGCAGCCCACACAGCTACCGATGCCATATACGGCACCACCGGATGGTACAGAAAGCTTAGTACCGGATGCCCTGAAAGGAGTGCCCGGACGGCTCTCGTTCCCCCGCATCCCGGACAGTAAAGCCCGGTCATCATCTGAAACAGGCATGGCATCCGGAACCATGCCGGGATCATAATCTGGCTGCGATCTTCTGGCGCAGTCCACCGACCTTTGCTGCTGCCGAGTCGAACTCTTCCCCTGTCATCTCACCGGTCAGAACCGCGAACTCATCTGTTCCTTCCAGTGTCACAAATTTCACGTCACCGAAAGCTGCCGCAACGGCCTCTTTCTTTGCTCTCTCAGAACCCTCAAACCGTGCAAAGTACTTTCTGGAAAGCTCAGCCGCCGGATGTACCTCAAGCTTCTCGCTGCTCCAGCCGATCTTCTCCGGCTCATCGCCGAAGCGGACTGCGGAGATCATATCCCCGACAACGGCGCTGGCTGTCGGCAGTTTTCCTGCTCCGCTTCCATAGAACATGGACGCACCCAGCATATTTCCCACAACGAGGATTCCGTTGAACACATCTGTCACCGCATACAGCGGGTCTTTCGCATCCACGAGGACCGGCGCGACCTCCAGATAGATCTTTCCATCTTTATTCACGCTGGTTCCGAAGAGCTTGATCGCCGCACCCATATGTGCCGCGTAGCTGGAATCCATGGAAGTGATTTTTGTGATTCCCTGGGTCGGGATCTCCTCGTAGTTTACTTCTTTTCCTGTTGCGACCGCAGTCAGGATCGCGATCTTTCTGCAGGTGTCATATCCTTCAATATCTGCCTCCGGGTTGCGCTCCGCGTAGCCCAATTCCTGGGCGCGCTTTAACGCCTCCTCGAAGCTCCATCCCTCTTCATTCATCTTTGTGAGGATGTAGTTTGTCGTTCCGTTTAAGATACCGGAGATTTCTAAAATCTCCTCGCCGCCGAGGCTCTCCACAAGCGGGCGGATGATCGGAATACCGCCGCCGACACTTGCCTCAAACAAGAAGCTGATGTTCTTTTCCGCGGCGATCCGGATCAGCTCTGTCCCATGGGCCGCAACCAGTGCCTTATTGGAAGTCACCACATGCTTTCCCGCGAACAGGCAGCGCTTTACAAACTCGTAGGCCGGTTTTGTTCCGCCCATGGTCTCCACAACGATCCCGATCTCCGGGTCATTTACGATCTGTTCCACATCATGGATCACAAGCTTCTCCACAGGACTTCCCGGAAACTCCCTGAGATCCAGGATATATTTTACTTCGATCGGCTCTCCAGCCTTTTTCTCTACGCTTTTGCAGTTCTTGTCAAGAACCTCATACACGCCAGAACCGATGGTTCCGTATCCCATAATTGCCGCTTTCATCCGTCTATTTCTCCACTCCTAAAATTTTTACGTTCTGTACGCCCTTTAAGTGCTCGATCTCCTCAACCATACCGGCAACATTTCCCGTATCTGAGAGAACTTCCACGCTGAGCGTTACCGTCGCGGATCCGTTTACCGGGATCGTCTGGTGGATCGTAAGGATATTCGCGCGGTAATCCGCAACGATGTGGAGCAGGTCAGACAGAAGCCCCGGCTCGTCCATCATCTGGGTCACAAGTGTCACTGTCTTTCCTCTCGTGTTGTCGGAAAACGGAAGAATATCATCCTTATATTTATAGAAGGAACTGCGGCTTAAACCGACCTGTTCCGCCGCCTCCTGCACCGTCATGTTTTTGTCCGTCTCGAGGAGACGTTTCACCTCAACGACTTTCTGAAGGACTTCCGGCAGCGCTTTGTCACGAACCACATAATACTTGTTTTTTTTCTCCATATATCAGACCTCACAAGCTAAAAATTTCTTTTTTATTACCGAAATCATACGTTTCGTCCATTGCTCTGGCACGTTACCATATGTGCGTCCCAGAAAAACATGTGTACGCAAGAATCTTAGCATATTTTGGATGCTTATGCAAGCAGATGTTCGCTGTCTGACAAAATCCACAGTTATTGCGTTACTGTACACGTATGCGTGTACAGTAACGTGATTTTGCCGATGCTTCGCATTCCAAATCGGCAAAATCTGCTACCAGAAGTGTATCGTACGGAATTTTCAGTTCAGAAAATTCCTACCCGTGTACAGTAACGTTATTGCTCTTAAAACAAGAAGGGAGAACCTGCAGATCAGGTTCTCCACTTTTTTATTCAACGTGCGCCCGGCGGCGCACGTTTCTAGCGGGTGCAAGTCCCGAATCCGCCCGGTAGTGGGAAGGATATAGCCGAAGGT
>NZ_WQPW01000058.1:0-1301 GCF_018785465.1 Clostridium sp. MCC328 | reverse complement strand
GCGTCGATACGCCACAGTTCGGCTTTCCTCGTCACCGTAACGCCAAACCATGCGTTTTCCAGATCGGTATCAAAATCCAGTAAATCAGGTCGCTTGGTAAGGAACAGGAACTGATGTTGTGGATTTTCACGGATCTTTGCAAATACCTCGTCTCTCCATTCCGGCTTCCATCCGGAGAGATCGCTCATCCCGGTAAGAAGAAAGTTCTGCGGACGTTTCTTTTCCATCATCTTGAGCTTACCCGGAAAGAATTCAGGGTCAGCGAAGTCATCAATCATATGCCAGCGTTTCACGTTGTTGCGGGCATAGCAATATGTACATCCCACTGTGCAGCCGATGACGATATTCATGTTCTGAATCTGATCTTTGATACAAATACTCATGACTTCTGCCACTCCTCAAGATTCTTTCTGATGCGGTCGAGGCATTCCTCAAACCGGGTAATTTCTTCCTCTGAAAAACCTTTGTAGTAAATACTGCCCATCTCATCAGATACAAAATCGTACTCGCCCTTTAAGGCATGTGCTTTCTCAGTCAGAAACAGGAGTGTTTTCCTTTTGTCCGTTTCAGACTGAACACGGCTTATCAGCCCTTGATTTTCCATTCTTTCCAGCATCGTAGTAAGAGATGTTATCGCTAATCCGCATTTAGTCGAGAGTGACCTGATTGAGATACCATCCTCCTGCCACAGCACATAAAGAATACGTCCCTGGGCTCCATTAAACGCATCAATATTCTTTTCACTGAGAATCTTCTCGAAAATCCGGTCTCCAAGCTGTTTTATTTTGGTGACAAGAAATCCTCCATTCATTTCCATGCAAAAGCTCCTATATAGTAGTTTATTAAAAACATACTATATAGGAGTTTTATTGTCAAGAGTTTATATGTCTTAATAGGTAAATTCCGTTTTTTCAATTCTTCAAACTTGAATTTTCAAATCAGTCTTTGCAAATAACCTTTGAAGCTTCACCATCGATTACAATTCCCTGACGGTTGTTAATTGGGCATAGATTCAAATCCGAAAATTCAATCATTATTTTCTCAGTAACTTTCTTAAATGGTGCTGTAAGATAATGCGGAAGAACATAGAAATCAATCAAATCAAGCCCTGCATCATCTTCTTGTGAGTAGTCCTCCGGCTTTTCATCCATTTGTTCAATATATTGGATAGTTGGAGCGCATATAATCGCACCCGCCGATTCACCGATCATCAGTTTTCCCTTTGCCAATTCCTTTTTCAGCAGTCCATCAGTTCCCGTTTTACGGAGCTGGTCCATAAGAAAGAAAGAATTTCCGCCGGT
>NZ_WQPW01000057.1:0-2596 GCF_018785465.1 Clostridium sp. MCC328 | reverse complement strand
TAATTACCTCTTTTCTCTATTGGATTTATTATATCTTATTAGCCACTACTGTTACAACGTTAGTATAGCACTTCATTTCTGTATATGTCCTCTGTTGTAGCATATCTCCCTCATAAATCGGATTTTTCAGAATGTCCTGTATCACCCCGTCCTGCCACTTTTCTGCACCCCGGATTGTCGGAATGCCTTTCTGGTTCAGTGCCTTTGCTATCACATACACTCCCATGCCGTTTAGGTAGGATTCATAAATCCACCTTACGGTTTCTGCCTCGGATTCTATGATGACTAAATTTCCATCCTCATCTTTTCCATAGCCATACGCTGGTGTGGATATGATATAGGTTCCATCCTGAAAGCGTTTCTGTATCGCCCAGCGGTTGTTGCTTGAGATGTTTTCTGATTCCCCCTGCGCCACCGATGCCAGGATGGTAATGAACAGCTCGCTTTTTTCTGACAGCGTGTTGATGTTCTCTTTTTCAAAGTAGATTCCAACGCCAATCTCCTTCAGCTTTCGGATGGTCTGGATGCACTCCACCGTATTTCTTGCAAATCTTGTGATGGATTTCGTAAGGATCAGGTCGATGTTCCCATCCTCACAGTCTGCGATCATCATCTGGAACTCATCCCTGTGCTTTACGTTTGTTCCGCTGATTCCTTCATCCGCATACACCCCTGCAAACTCCCACAGGGGGTTGCTCTCGATTTTTTCCGTATAGTACTCGACCTGTGCAGTATAGGAAGTTGCCTGTGCCTGACTGCCGGTACTGACTCTGGCATATCCGCACACTTTCAGCCTGCGTTCTTCCTGTGTATGTTTCTGCGCTTTTGCTGCCTTTATGACAGTCACTTTTTTTGCCATGCTTTTTTCTCCTTTCCCAGTATTTTCAAGGGTTTGCACTCCCTGTCAGCAACATACACTACCACATAGTCCTTTATATATCCAGTGTTATTACAGATATACTTTTGCTAATTCCGGGGAGAAAGTCTTGACATTCAAAACCCGGATTTTTTCCCATTCTTCCTCGGTTAACAGCTTATCTTCATGCATCCTTTTTAAGAGAAATTCGGCAATCTTATACCGCACCTCATTCGCTCCGCCTTCCATCATCTTTTCCCTTTTTCCTCCCGCAATTTAAGAACGTTAAATTCATTCTCCCAAGCCAAACACTTTTGCCCAGAAGAAACACCTTTACATCATCCCGATTTCAGCCATGGTTGCAGCCTCATCTTCTTCCCGGAAATACTGTTCCGATACATCCCTGCTGACTGAAAGCACCTCTCCCGCGTCCTTTTCTCCCATCTGGATCGGGATTAAGAACGGATGGATTTCCTTACAGAATTCCTGATTGGGACAGCTATTGATAAAATAGCCGCAGGTATCTAATATCAGCCTGTCACACATATCTGTGATGACGATCTTTTCGGCTTCAAACATGTGGCTGCCGATATAATTTGCGATATTTTCTGCCGTGGTCGAGATATAGTCCTCTTTCCGCTCCCCTCCATCACTCGGATAAAGATAGGCATATCCTGCCCTCTCCGTTTCAAAAATCCTTAACATCATTTCGGTATCTTCTTTCTTCATCTCCTGTTTTCCTCCATTCCCCATTTTTCAGCTTTTCTTAACTCCACAAGAATACGGCGGAAGTTCCCCTCCGCCGCATGGTTTCTGTAATTAAGTCTTACTGCCATAATCCTTCACTTCATAAATAAAAAGTGTCTGTCCCTATTCGTCACTACTCCCCGGAACCAAAACGCCGCCAAAACAGAGAAGAAAAAATCCCAAAGCCGGCATTTCATGGGCAGTCAGTCCAGACTGTCTTTGGTCCCTGCCACTCGGACAGGCAGACATCACAGGTATCTCACCTCCACCACTGCGTGCTGGCTAATCTCAAGGTGTATCATTATAGGCCATTCCCCTCTTCGCGCCTGTCCACCACAGACAGGCTGTACCCCGGCTTTCCCGCTCGGCTCCTTAGATGCGATCTTTTTCACAGCATGGCTGGCAGAAAGAACATCTGCCCGATTGCTGCAGGAGTGTCACTGCGCCCCGGTTACGGCTCATGAAACGGCTAACGTATCTGAACTGCTGGATATGGCTGGCAGGATATGGCGTGATTCCATCCTGCGCTCGGAGTCCTGTATTCCTATCCGGCATTTTTCAAGGTGCGTTTTGTCTGCCTGTGTCGTATCCACACACGAGACATGAGAGGAGTCCCGGAAGAGACCATCTGTCCAGAAAAAGTTCCTCTCATAAGGTACTCACAGAAAAACACGTTTTGAGGGGGTATTAATCAAAAAATTTTTTTATTTTCTTTACCGCACCGTTTATGCTCTCCCGGATGTTCTTCTCTCCAACCCCTTCTTTCGCTGCAATCTGCCGGTATGTCATGCCCTCAAAAAAATAAAAATGCAGCCGCTCTCTCTGCACCGGGGTGAGTGACTGCATTGCTTTCTGCAGGGTTTCTATTTCCATCTGCCGGATGACCGTATCCTCTACCGATTCCCCGGTCAGCTTGAAGTGCTATACTAACGTTGTAACAGTAGTGGCTAATAAGATATAATAAATCCAATAGAGAAAAGAGGTAATTATCAT
>NZ_WQPW01000056.1:0-5089 GCF_018785465.1 Clostridium sp. MCC328 | reverse complement strand
CGGAAGAGCGGTTTCCATCAATCCGGAACAATGGTTTCCTCAATCCGGACAAGTGGTGTAAAAGTACCCGTAATATTCACAGTGACGTAAGTGCTGAGTAAGCAATATTGTTTGCTGTATAAAACACACCATTTAACAGTGTATAAGAGATAAAGAACCATGCATATTTAGCAGTCGTCCCCAAGCTGACTGGTACCGCAAAACAGCAGACTAATGTAATGGCGCAGCCAATATATCCGTATAGCATCCATGGCTTTGCTTTTCCCATTTTACTGTGTGTTTTGTCAATCATTGATCCAAAAAATATATCCGTGAAACCATCAAATAGTTTTGATACGGCAATCAGGGTACCTACGACACCTGCAGCAAGTCCTACTGAGTCTGTCAGATAGGGCATCATGAAGGAGGTCAGGAATGCATAGACTACATTACCTGCAATATCACCTGAACCATATCCAATTTTGTTATACCATTTTAAATACTTTTTTTCTCCCATAAGACAACCATACTCTCCTTCCTTGTTTACAGGTCACCTGAAATGTTATTACCCCTTTACATACGGTACCAGAGTAAACTGGAACCGGAACAATACATCATCAAATCGGTACTGATCCAATACAACCGGGCCACAACTATTAGAGCCAATTCCATTTAATGCATAATCAACACAAAATACTACACTATCTGATTCTGTCAATTCATAATTATGCGTTTTCTTCTCAAGTTCTTCCTGTGTATAATAAGAAGCATTAAATGAGAAAGCGTTTTCCGCAGATACCACAATGCCATATCGGCTGTTGTTAAGTTCTACATATTCACAATCATAATGACTACCATTTTCCTGTGGGCGGATATAATCCTCATGCAGGTCACCAACATTTGCCCGATACAGGCCATGACTCGCAGCCTGATGCTTATCGCGATAGCTTTCCTGTGGTCCCATTCCAAAGTATCTGGCATCTGTAAGTTTCTTGTCCAGAAACATTCTCACACCAAATCTCGGCAGATCCGGGAACTCATCATCTTTTGTTACTGCAATATCTGCATCAATCCGTCCAATGTCATCAATTTTCCATGCAATCATCACGTCAAGAATCTTCTGTACTGTTTTTGCCACAACAGAAGCATGGCTTATAATCTTTACCCCATGTCTTCCCTGCACGACCTCTGTCGTATAGGCTCTTGTATAAGCCCTATCATAATGTGCTTTCTTCCATTCAGACTTAATGTACATATCGTTATCTGTTGGAGCTCTCCAAATATTTAATTCCATCGGATGGTTCAGGTATTCCCGCCCTGCGAATTTCATCTCTGTAAAGAGTGCAGTACGTTTGTCTATGGTATAAGCAAATTCACGCCCCTTGATATGAATCTGTGTATCATTTTCATTTACCTGTAGTTCAGAGTCCACTGCTGTTTTTTGTAGCCATTTCTCTGCAAGTTTACATTTTGCATCATCTTTGCTTACCTCAATTTCATCAAATCCAAGAATACAGTTTTCATCCAGCAGTGGCAATTTCTTTTTCAGATGGTAAATAAATTTTAAATAACATTTTCCACTCTCTGGCACATTGATTTTAAGGTCTATTTTTCCTTCACTGTGTGGTGCCGCTGAAACTTCTGAAAGTTTACCTTTGCTGATTACAAGCCCGTCCTGTGTCAGTTCATAATTGATCTTCACATAATCTTTCAAGTCATCAAAATCCATGTAGTTATGAAGTACCAGTTCTCCGCTTTCTTTGTTATAGGAAATAACTCTTGCCGGACGATAAACATTCTTGTATTCCAAAAGCCCTGTGTGCACCGTTCTGTCCGGATATACTAATCCATCCATGCAGAAATTACCATCATGGATTTCTTCGCCATGATCGCCTCCGTAAGCGTAGATTGCCTTTCCATTCTCAGCAGTCCCATGAGCAATCGCATGGTCACACCATTCCCAAACAAAGCCGCCGCACATTTTATCGTTATCCTGGATCATCTGGAAATAATCTTCAAAATCTCCAGGACCATTTCCCATACTGTGACAGTACTCTACCAAAAGGAATGGTTTGCTTCCATCCTTGTCCAGATATTCCTGAATCTCAGAAAGAGCTGGATACATACGGCTGTACACATCCAGATTGCTGTAATCATATGTTTTATCGTAATTACGATATCTTGCACTCTCATATTGGGTGATACGGTCTGGATCAAATTTTTTTGTCCATTCCAATGCTTTTTCAAAGTTACAACCATATGCGCTCTCATTTCCCATTGACCACATGACAATACAAAAACGGTTTTTATCACGTTCCACCATGAGTTTCACACGATCAACGATTGCATCTTCCCATACCGGGTCATCAGCAATCTTTTCATTCCACCGCTTGAACCGGTTATAATCGGTGTCTTCTTTTCTGTAGAGCATAAATGGTCCATGAGCCTCAATATCTGCTTCATCTATCACCATAAATCCATACTTGTCACACATTTCATAGAAAAATGGTACATTCGGATAGTGGCTGGAACGGATCGCATTAAAATTATGCTGTTTCATTAACGTAAGATCCGTTATAATCTGTTCCCGGCTGATCGTAAACCCAGTAACCGGATCAGAATCATGACGATTGACTCCACGGAATTTAATCTTCTGTCCATTTAAGTAAATAATCTGATCTTTAATCTCTATCTTTCTGAGTGCAATATGATCTACGATTACTTCATTTTCTGTCTCAAGAATCAATTTATACAGATATGGATTTTCTGTATTCCAAAGTTCCGGACTAGCAATTTCTAAAACTGCAGCTCCTTCTTCGGCAATACTTCCTACTGCTACAACTGCTCCGTTTCTGTCTTCAATCGAAATCTTTACATTTACTGGGAAGTAAAATTTCATGTCAAGTTCTACTTTTGCAATCATATCCTCAATTTTTGTTTTTATATGATAATCGCTGATTGCCTGTTCCGGACGTTTTAAAATATACACATCTCGGAAAATACCACTCATACGGAATTTGTCCTGATCTTCCAGATAAGAACCATCACACCACTTCATTACTAAAACTGTCACGGTATTCGTTCCATCCTGAAGTACATCGGTAATGTCAAACTCACTGGTCATATGTGAAACCTGACTGTATCCAACGTAAGAGCCATTGATCCATACATAAAAGCAACTGTCTACCCCTTCAAAGTTCAAAAAGGCTCTTGATGCTTTCTCATCTCTGCTGTAATCAAAAGTATGTACATAAGCTCCACACGGAATATCCTGCGGCACGTATGGCGGATCAAACGGAAACGGATACCGGATGTTTGTATACTGATGCACATCATATCCTGCCATCTGCCATACACTCGGAACCTGAATCACATCAAAGTGTTCCGTATCATAATCCTTCTCAAAGAAAGAATCCTGGATGTCATAAATGCTGTTAAAATACTGGAATTTCCAAGTTCCATTCAATAACTGCATACGATCTGATTCTTCTCTGTGTTCCACCAGGTTATCCATTCTTTTGGATGCCGGAATATAATAGGCTCTGGCTGGCATTGTGTTTTCATGCAATACACTTAAATTCTCATAATAACGCGGTACAATCATAAATAGCTCTCCTCCAATACATATACTTTTTTGCTCTTTGTTCTCCCACAGAAAATCTGATCCTTTCCTTTTATTCTTACGTTTCTTTGTTTTCTAAATATAGATTATCCTAATCCGCAAAATATGTCTATGAATTAGATTGGACAAAACATGCACTAAATGATACAATAATAAAAAGCATGAAAAGAGGTGACGTCCTGTGTATATGAACGCCGGTTATTTGAACCACTCACATATGGATTTTAAAGACAAAAGTCGTCCACTGATTGTAGGAAGCTGTGGTACTTATCGTCTTTCCAGCCTTCCCAAGCTTCCCACCTACCGTCCGAGAGGACGTCTGGATTATCAGATTATATATATCACTGCTGGTTGTGTACATTTCCATTTTGATAATGTAGATAACGAAACGATTGTTCCTGCCGGTAACTTTGTACTCTACAGACCGAAAGAACTTCAGAAATATGAATATTATGGAGAAGATAAGACAGAAGTATACTGGATTCACTTCACAGGAAGCGATGTGAAAAATATCTTACGCCAATATGGATTTCCAGATAAAGGACGTATCTTTCAAGTTGGTTCATCTAACGAATATGAACGGATTTTCAAACGTATTATCATCGAACTCCAACGCTGTCAGGATAATTATGAGGAAATGCTTGTCCTTTTGCTACGCCATCTTTTAATTAGCTTTCACCGGGAACTGACTAGAGCGCACATATCAAAAAATGAATATCTTGATCATGAGATGGATATCGCTGTTACCTTTTTCAGTGAAAACTATCATCAGAATATCAATATTGACGATTATGCTGCCTCACGAGGGATGAGTGTCAGCTGGTTTATCCGAAATTTCAAAAAATTCACTGGTTCCACACCAATGCAATTTATTGTAGGAATCCGAATCACCAATGCTCAGATTTTACTTGAAACAACAACTTATTCCATCAATGAGATTTCTAAGATTGTCGGGTATGATAACCAGCTTTATTTCAGCCGACTCTTCCACAAGCTAAAAGGATATTCACCTAGAGAATACCAAAAGATAAGAAATAAGTTCTGAAAACCATAATATTATAAGAATCCAATTTATCTAAAAAGAGGATTAAAAATGTTACATTCCTAGTTTTCTTATCACAAGTTGCTTCATAAATTCGTTGCATAATTTAGATATTCTGTGTATGCTATAGTTAGTAGATGGGCTATATGCCTATCATGTAGACTGACACATAAAATCCGAATTTCTCTCCGGACTTCGGGTGCCGGACAGTTGGCTGGCAACGGAAAAACCAGTTTGCTTATCGGTTTTGTACTTTATGCTATAATCCTTGTATCTAAGCCATTTATTAACCCCTAACTATAAAGTACAAAATTTTTTACTTTTGATTGACATAATTATATTATGTAAACTATCTAAGTAAAAATTTAATTTAACCTATTGTGCTATTTCAAATAAAACGTTTAAAAACTTGTAAAAACCGCAAAGAATCCCTGTTTTTTTGATAA
>NZ_WQPW01000055.1:0-3418 GCF_018785465.1 Clostridium sp. MCC328 | reverse complement strand
ATCTTCCGGCTGAGTGCTATAGCAAGCGCCGCAAATGAGCGGCGCTGTATTTGGCGTGGGGCGAAGGATTTGACCTTTACAGATAATATATGGTACAATATCTTAGGAAATTCATTTAAAATATAGAAATGATTATTGAGAATAAAAGGGCTCTAGAAGTCATATGACGTGGAAGAAGGTGTTAGTTTGCGTTTATGGAGATATGATGAAGATGCGATATTACAAGAAGAGCAGAATGAACGTAAAAAGAGATTTCATAAAATCGGAGAAGATGTATTTTCTTTTTTTCAAGATAAAGCTATTGCTACTGGATTTGAAGATAGAGAAGGACAATGGGAAATGTCCTGTGAAATTGTAGATGGAATTAGAGAAAACAAGCATGTGCTTGTTGAAGCTGGTGTTGGAATTGGAAAGTCATTTGCTTACATTGTACCAATTCTATATTATAGCAAAATTTACCATAGACCAGTAGTAATTGCGACATCGACAATAGCATTACAAGAGCAGTTGACTCATGATATAGAAAAAATTATGGACATGCTTAATTATGAAGTAGAAGTCCTTATAGCCAAAGGGCAAAACCATTTTTTGTGCAAAAAGCGGTTTGATGATTGTTTTACAAAAGAATTTATTGCAGAAAATGTGGAACACCAAATAATCAATGATGCAATCTGCAAATATGGGTATGAGAAGGCGGATTGGAATGTTGCGATTCCAGATGAAATATGGAACCGGATAAATGTGAAAGAATATAAATCACAATTTTGCAAAGATAAGTGTAGCTACTGTGGCTCTTGTCATTACTATAATTTGCGTCAGAAAATGATGTCTACACATGGGATTATTGTATGTAATCAGGATTTGCTTGCTGTGAATATGCATAAAAAAGCAAATTATCGAAGACAACTTATGAGTGAAGATATTGGAATTGTTGTAGTAGATGAGGCTCATAATTTGGAAAGTAAAGTCCGTTCATCTGTGACTTCTTGCATTTCACTTAAACAGTTGAAAGATGCAATGTATGGGGCAGGAAAAGCAGTTGATTCTTTTGATTCGGCATTTGCCAAAGAACTGGAAAACGCAGATTATTTGATAGATGAGGTTTTTAAATCACTATTGAAGCAAATGAATGAGCAGGACAAAGAGGCAGAAAAAAATGGTCAGGATATAGACCGATATTATGTAAGGAGTATTGGAGCAAATTTTGAAGAATTAAGAAATATTCTTGATGATATCCAGTTTAAAGCGTCAATGTCATTTGGTGATTTTATAGGTGATCATAGTAGGAAAAATTACGATGAAGAGGTAGAACAGCTTGAAGATTATGTTGCCTTTTTGGAGTCAATTATAAAAAGGAAAAATAGCGAAGATATTTTCTGGTTAGAAAGAGATAGGGGAAGTCGTGGAATAAAAGGAGTTCGTTTATATAAGTGTCCCAAGGAGGTTGACAAGATTACAAGGCGAATTATGTTTGGTGATTCTGGCTTACCAGTAATTTTGACTTCGGCAACTATTACAAGTGGTAAAAATGAAGATTATATAAAGAACTACACCTATTTTATTAATAACACTGGATTTCCGATTGAACGAAGTTTGGTATGCGAGCCTAAAATATCACCATTTAATTATGATGAGCATGCGAAGATTTATTATACAGAACATATGCCGCATCCTACACGTGAAAGAGACAAGTTTATAGAAGAAGGTGTTCGGGAAATTATAAAATTGCTTTATATCAGCAATGGAAAATCTTTAATTTTATTTACAGCAAAAACGGATATGCAGGCGGTATATGATAGATTGCAGAAGGAAAACTTGCCATTCAAGATATTGATGCAGCAAGGGAATGCAAAGCAGGCAGAGACTTTAGAGAAGTTTAGAAATGATACTAATTCTGTGTTACTAGGAACTGGAAGTTACTGGGAAGGAATCAATATTGAAGGTGTGTCGTTATCTCATGTAATTATCTTTAAACTACCATTTCCAGTAAGGGAGCCGATTATTGATTACAAGTACCAGCAGAGCAAGGATGGCTTAATGGAAGTGTCTGTTCCGGAGATGGTTATAAAACTAAAGCAGGGGATTGGAAGATTGATTCGGAGTGAGAGCGATAAGGGAATTGTTTCTATTATAGATTCAAGAGTTGGAAAAACGTCAAAGGCACCTTACAAGCAAATTATTTGGGAATCATTACCAATAAAAAGCAAGACAAATAAAATTGAAAAGATAGCAGCTTTTTACAGCCAAGTAGTAGAGCAACAGAAAGAGGAAAAATAGCGTGAAAGAATTTCATTTGAAGAACGAATTGTTATTACAGGCGTTTTGGGGCGGATATATGTGTAAAAATAATTGCCTAAAGCATTGCCAGGGTTATTTTAATGCAGATGCAGGAAATTATGGAAGAGGTTTTATAGAATATTGTATTGCACGAAATTTTAATATACATAGAGTACCGGGATATGAGCAATATTATTTAAAAGATGGTACAGAAATGAATATGCTTCACGAATATGGAAATTTGAAAGAGGCAGATATTGACGTCGCCTGTGCAGAAATTGATTTGTTATATCACTTTGTTCAAAAGGAATTAAAAAAGAGTACCTGTGTAAAAAATGGAAAAATAAAATTGGTTCGATCTTTAAGACCTTTTGAAATAGAAGCTGTTACACCTCAATTGAAGGATCCAAACAATAGTACTATTACTTTGCCAGTGAATATAATGACATCGTATGCGCATGATAACAGGTTATATGGATATGGAAGCAGTATGTCAATAATTCGAGAATTGCCTGTTGAAAAAGTAGTTATGTTTGATGAATGCTTATTTCATCCGGAAAATGTGTGTGCTAATAGTATTCATGGTGGCGAATATGAGGTATGGGTAGTAGAAGATAATATGTTCGGAAAAATAGAGTTGGATAGAGCTTGTTTCAAATATGAAAAATTAGAGGATGCAGGCAATAATTATCGCAATTCAATGCGATATGGGATAGATGCTTCTTTGTATACGGATGAGAGAAAAATAACACGACCATGTGAATGGAATACATTTACAAAATGGTTAATCAGGCATAATACACAAAAAATTAAAGACTTATATGGAGTGACTGATAAATAGTATTGCAAAGAAAAGTGCGTTACGCCTAATATATGAAAAGGGAAAATCATAATTACTGATAATCGGTTTAAAATATGAGATTGCTACGATATGGATAAATGAAACAGTTGGAGGGAATGATTTTGATAGAAACATTTGTTAGCTGGTTTTTAGGTGTTATAAGTAATGGCATCGGCGAAAAAGTAAAAGAAAACGAGAGATAAAAAACTTACAGGATAGTATGAATATTCCGTTGCGGCGAAGCCGTCTGTCCGGAAAAATGGAAACCACCTGTCCGGATAGGCGGAAACCGCTTTAGGT
>NZ_WQPW01000054.1:0-25898 GCF_018785465.1 Clostridium sp. MCC328 | reverse complement strand
TTGTATTGCCTACAAATAGGATAGCACATTTTGTTGAAGTTTCTTTATATTATTTTATCTAGCACAACAGGTTAATTTATTATCCATGATGTACTCCCCCAAAACTTATTATATTGTTATCTTTATTTGATAAAACTTACCTGCGGATAGATCTCCTCTAACGCTTTATCTTTTCTCTCGTTAAATGTGACCTTGTTTTCCTCAAAGAGATTTCTTCCGTCCGGATCAATGGAGACGATTAACGGTCCAAGTTCCTTCACATCACAGTGCCATAAGGTCTCCGGCATTCCGAGGTCTCTCCACTGTGCTTCCACGATCTGCTCAACATGGGTTGCGGCAACAACAGCACATCCGGCCGGGAATACGCAGTGAATCGCCTTGAAATTCTTGCATGCGTACTCTGTATTCGGGCCCATGCCGCCTTTTCCGATGATCACGCGGACGCCTGTCTGCTCCACAAATTCCTTCTCGAACTTTTCCATTCTCATGCTCGTTGTCGGTCCAATGGAGACCATCTCAAATTTGTCATCTGGAAGCGGGCGGATGATCGGGCCTGCGTGGAAGATCGCCGCGTCTTTTACATCCACCGGAAGTTCCCTGTGCTCTTCCACGAGACGGCGGTGTGCCACATCACGGCAGGTCGTCATGCTTCCGTTTAAATATACGATATCACCGACATGGATTCCTTCCAGATCCTCAGCGCTGATCGGTGTTGTCAGAATTTTTTTTCCGTTCTTTACCTCAACCATTATAAAGTCACCTCCGAATGTGTTGTGATCGTGTAATTTAAGTCTTTATCAAAGATAATGTGTCCGCGGCGGTGGGACCAGCAGCCAACGTTTACTGCCACACCGATTGCAGATGGATGTCTTGCGGTGTTTTCGATATTGACCCCCATGACGGATGCTTTTCCGCCCATTCCCTGCGGTCCGAGACCGATATCATTGATACCTTTTTCAAGAAGTGCTTCCATCTTTGCGGCGCGCTCATTCTCATTGTGGCTTCCGATCGGACGCATCAGTGCTTTCTTGGAAAGAAGTGCTGCGGTCTCGACAGATGTTGCGACGCCGACGCCAACAAGAAGCGGAGGACATGCGTTTAAGCCATAGCTTGTCATAACGTCAAGGACGAATTTCGCGACTCCTTCATATCCGGCACCTGGCATTAAAACCATCGCCTTTCCAGGAAGTGTGCATCCGCCGCCTGCCATGTAGACATAGATCTCACACTGGTCGCTGTTCGGGACGATATCCCAGAATACGGTCGGTGTTCCTTTTCCGACGTTCTTTCCGGTGTTGTACTCATCAAAAGTCTCGACACTGTTGTGGCGGAGCGGGGCATCCACAGTCGCACGGACAACCGCTTCCTTTAAAAGAACTTCCAGATCATCGATCAGCGGGAACTTTGTTCCGCATTTTACCCAGAACTGGATCACGCCGGTATCCTGGCAGCTCGGTCTGTTTAACTCAGAGGCTAATCTCTGGTTTAAGTTCATTGTCTCATAAATGGACTTTGCAAGCGGGTTTGTCTCCGCCTCTGCTAATTCTGAAATTTTTGCCTTTACATCGTCCGGGAGATGCTTTCCGATATAGTCCGTAAAATGGGCGATATATGTGGTAAGCTTCTCCACCTGCTCCTCTCTGTTCATCATATAACCTCCTTAAAATTTTTGACTGTACGTGCTTTAATTTTGACTTCCGGCAGTCATTTGATTTTCGTCTGCATGTTGATTTCTTGTGTTTGATATTTTATTTTTTATCATGTATACAATTTATGTATTTAAAATAAAACAGTATGATGAAAAAGTCAATACCAATTTTACTTTTTCATCATACTGTCTAATTTGTAGCTTATGTTTTTGTGCATTATAGATAAATCGTATTTACTCTCTGTACCGCGTCAGCATATCATCCAGGCTTCTCCTGATATGTTTCTCCATCCGCGCTCTCGCGGTCTCCGCGTCCTTCGCCGCGATTGCCTCATAAATTTCCTTATGTTCCACAAACGATTTCTTCGCGTACTCCATCTCCGTCATCTGGACTCCCATGGAAAGTCCGTTCCAGAGTTCTGAGAGCATTGTCACAAGCTTCTCATTCCCCGACGCATTCCAGATCTCGTAATGGAACGACTGGTTCATATCCGAATATCTGCTGCTGTCTCCGGAAGCGAGCATCTCCTCCGATGCCTTCAGACAGTTTTGCAGGGCAGAGAGATCTGCCCCGGTTTCCACGCAGAGCACACAGGCGTACCCTTCAAGCACTGCCCGGATCTGATAGTGATCCCGCAGCGTCTTTTCCGTAACCCCTAAAACGGTGGCTCCTTTATTCTGTTTCAGCTCTAAAAGCCCATCCCTAGCGAGGATCTGAAACGCCTCCCGCACCGGAGTGATCGACACCCCAAGCTCCTGAGCCGTCGCCTCGAGCGCCAGCGTCTCGCCTTCCTTAATCTGTCTCGATATAATTGCCTTTCTGAGCGCCGAAGCAACCCGCTCCCTCGCAGGCATCAGTTTTACCGGTTTTAATCCAAGCATATGATTCCATCCATTTCAAATATTATGGCATAAGTATACTTCCGAAATCAGGACAGCGCAAGTAGCTTCCCGCTAATTTCCAGCACTTAGGCAGTGGCATATTTCCCACTCACTGTCTCACAGGCCCGTTTAAGTTCTTCTGGAAGTATCGCTCTTGGGCACACAAGTTTCAGACGGATAAAGCCGTCGGAATCCCCATCAGGCCACGACAATACTAAAACGATGGTCAAAATCTCTATTGTTACTTTGTTTCAAGAGCGCTATAATAAACATGTCCGCTAATCACGAACTATTACTATTCTCAGGAGGATTTACCCATGAGTGACAAGACCGTTGTATTAAACGCAAAAAAAATGAACTTTGACGGAAATCTCGACTTTTCTGTTCTCTCTTCCGACGTGACCGTCTACGATGATACCACACCGGAACAGCTCTTAGAGCGCATTGAGGGAGCCGATATTATCGTCACAAAGGAGATGCCGGTAAACGGTGACCTGATCCGCAAATTTCCGGCTTCCGTAAAGCTGATCTGTGAGGCTGGTACCGGATACAACAATCTGGATCTTGATGCCGCAAGGGAGAAGGGAATCACCGTCTGCAATATCCCGGCATACAGCTCCGAGCGCGTAGCCCACACGGCGGTCATGATGATCTTAAATTTAAGCTCCACCATGCAGGTCCAGATGAAAATGCTGGCAAACGGAAACCATGATAACTTTACGAAAAATCTCCAGGTTCCGCACGTTGAGGTAAACGGAAAGACTTTAGGAATCATCGGTGCCGGACATATCGGAAAGACTGTTATGAAGATTGCAAAAGCTCTTGATATGGACATTCTCGTGTATACAAGAACACCGAGAGCCGACGAAGACGGCATCCGCTATGTGGATCTTGAGACTGTCTTAAAGAACAGTGACTATGTTTCCCTGCACTGCCCGTTAACTCCGCAGACAAAGCATCTGATCAATAAAGAGACTCTTGCGCTGATGAAGCCGACCGCCTTCCTGATCAACACCTCCCGCGGTGCTCTCATCGATGAGCCGGCTCTGATCGAAGCGCTTGAAAAGCACCAGATTGCAGGCGCAGGCCTCGACGTCCAGGAGGTTGAGCCGCCGAAAGCCGACAACCCGCTCTACACCCTCGACAACGTGATCCTCACCCCGCATATGGGCTGGAAGGGACTTGAGACAAGACAGCGTCTCGTTTCCATCCTTGCCGGAAATGTAAAGGGATTCCTTGAGGGAACACCGGTGAATGTAGTTTCATAACTCAAATATAAGGAACTTTTCATCTTTTAAGATGAAATAGTTCCTTTTTTTTATTACTGTTTGCGCAAAGCGTGAATCGTAACTTATTTTTAACTACTGTACAGAAAGAATCCTTGAAATATTCTCGCAATTCATGTATGATAGAGTTATGATTTGAAAAGAGGAGGAATTCCCATGATTTGTATCAAGAACGGAACACTTCACACAGCGGTATCAAAGGAAACTTTTATCGCTGACATCCTGATCGACGGCGGAAAGATCGTGAAGATCGGAAAAGGTCTCTCTGCTGACGGCGCTGAGGTTATTGACGCTACCGGACTCCATGTTTATCCGGGATTTGTTGAGGCCCACTGCCATATCGGTCTTGACGGCTACGGGATCGGCTACGAGGGACATGACTACAATGAACTGAATGACCCGGTAACTCCACAGGTACAGGCGATCGACGGAATCAACCCGTTTGACCCGTGTATGGAGATGGCCGCGAAAGCCGGTGTTACCTGCTTCGCAACCGGTCCAGGCAGCTCCAACTCCATTGGCGGAACCTTCGCTGCTATCAAACCGGTTGGAACCCGTGTTGACAATATGATCGTAAAATTCCCGATCGCTATGAAATGCGCTTTCGGTGAAAACCCGAAACGCTGCTACCAGAAACAGGGAATCTCCAGCCGTATGACAAATGCCGCAAAGATCCGCGAGGCTTTAAATAAAGCGAAGGTTTACAAGGCAAAGATCGAGGCGGCCGGTGATGACGCCTCCAAGCTTCCGGCTTACGACCAGAAGTCCGAAGCTCTGATCCCGGTATTAAACCGTGAGATCCCGTTAAAGGCTCATGCCCATCAGGCAAACGATATCTTCACCGCGATCCGTATCGCGAAGGAATTCGGTGTCGGCCTGACTCTGGAGCACGTGACAGAGGGCCATATGATCGTGGATGAACTCGCGAAGGAGAATCTCCCGCTCGCGGTAGGTCCGACCTTCGGACATGCCTCCAAATTTGAGCTCCAGAATAAGACCTGGGAGACACCGGGCATTCTCGCAAAAGCCGGATGTCATGTCTCCATCATCACAGACGCGCCGGTAACTCCGCTCCACTACCTGCCGCTCTGCGCAGGGCTCGCCATCAAAGCCGGAATGGACGAATATGACGCACTCCGCGCCGTAACCATCAACCCGGCTGAGCACATTGGCATCGCTGACCGTGTCGGTTCTCTGGAAGAAGGAAAAGACGCCGATGTTGTCATTGTTGACGGCTGCCCGTTTGATGTGACAGGTGTGATCCAGCATGTCCTGATCAACGGCGAGGAAGTTTAAACGCACTAAAAAACTGAGGATTTCTGACTGTCTGTATTTGCAGTCGGAATCCTCTTTTTATTTAACCATCATATGTAAAAGTTCTCTGCGCAGATCCTGCTGCCGGAAGTTTCCTGGATACATGGCAGCTAACATAAAAGACCAGGAACATCTCTGCCCCTGGTCCTTCAAAAACTCCTTTATCATTTATCCAAGATCCACATCAATCATTCTCAAATACTGGTTCTGTCGGCTCACCGTATTCTTCTTTCGTGCTCGCCGTCTCATCGTTGATCTGAGTCAAAATTCCGCTGGAATTTACCTTAAACTTGTTTCCGTCGCGGTCCTTCACCGTCGTATTCTTTGAGATACGTCCGGAGGAGTTTACAACGTAAGTCTGGTATCCGTTGCTTCCATTCGGGATACTGATCAATGCGTAACGGCTGGAGCTGTCCGCTTCCTGAAGCTTACCCATATAATAGAGATAGCCATTCTTCACACCGCTGACACCGCGTCCCGCGTAGGTTCCCTCATTAAAGTAGAAGGTCGTCTTATTTCCATCACCTTCCTCCACCGTCATCTTTCCCTTTACGGAAATTCTGGAGGATGCGTCAAAGTAATAGGAGGTGTACTCTCCTGTCGATCCGATCTGTATCTTCTTTAATCCCTTCACTGGATTTCCCTTCTGGTCAAAGAGATATGTCTTTCCGTTGATCTTGACAAAGTCACTTGTGGACGCTTTTCCGTCCTTCGGACCTGTCTTCGGTGTTCCATCTTTCTCGAAATAGTACCAGACAACCGGCTCATCCACATTATCCTGGAGCTGTTCCGGCGGATTTAAGGAGAGCCATCCGGTGATCGACGCACCGAGAGTCGCGTTCTGGATCCCACTCTCCGCAAAATATCTCCAGTTCTCGATCGTGTCCTTACTTGCATTCTCCGGGTCACCTTCTAAATACACCCATCCGGTCTGCATCCGTCCGTCCTCGTCGAAGCAGTAATATTTGCCATCGATCTTCATCACCTTATAATCGCCGCCGTTACTGCTCGTCGACGGGCTGTTCTTCTTTCCGCTCGCAGAGAAGTAGAACCAGTATTTTCCGTCGTCGCTCTCCGGTCCGTAGAGATCCTTATCCTCATCCTTCGGCTCCAGATACTTCCAGCCGGTGGCCATAGCGCCGTTGGAGCTTAAATAGTAATCCCCATCCTCGGACCATCCGGTCTGCATAATTCCGTCGGAATCAAAGAGATAACTCTTTCCGTCGATCTTCTTCCAGCTGTCCTTCGTGACTTTTCCGCTGGAACCGAAATAGAACCAGTATGTCGTCCCATTATCCCTGCTGTACGGGGAAGCCAGCTGCATCCATTTATTTGACACCATGATTCCGTTGGAATCCACATAGTAATCATTGTCTGCCCAGCTGTTGACCGCCATCTCGCCGCTGCTGTTCAAATATCTCCAGAGGTTGTCCGCGCCCTTTTTCCACTCGTTTGTCACGCGGTTTCCGTTTTTATCAAGATACGTCCATATATTATTGGAAAGCGCCCAGCCTTCCGCTGCGTAGGCGTTCATCGTCAGACATCCGAAAGTCAGGACCGCCGCTGCTGCCAGTATTCTTAACCCTTTTTTCTTCACTCGCTCCGTCTCCTTCCTGTACCCCAAAAGGCGCATAACTATCGCCAACATCCATTCCGGATCAGCTTCGCCGATGGGATTTCTGCCTTCCGGCCGTATTTTTCATTTCGCAATACATCTGATTTTATTTTACCAGTAACTCCCTGATTATTCAACCGAAAATACCTGTCAATTCTCTTAAGTCCCCACCACAGTTCTGCCGCATTCCCGCCACAGAAAGACACATTTTCCGTTCATGTTCCCCATATTTCCGCCAACATCCCGCATTCCATCCCCACTCCTATTTGACAGTATCCCCCGAATCTATTATACTGGTATATCATAGGTATTTTATGCCCCTGATCCGTTTTACGCAAAAAAGTCTAAAGAAAGAGATGGAATACAATTATGTGGATAGCAGATGGATGGAAGGACTATGAGGTCATCGACTGTTCCGGCGGTGAAAAGCTGGAGCGTTGGGGAAAATATATTCTGGTCCGTCCGGATCCCCAGGTTATCTGGGATACCGATAAAAAGGCACCACAGTGGAGAAAGATGAACGGCCACTACCACAGAAGCTCAAAAGGCGGCGGCGAGTGGGAATTCTTCAGTCTCCCGGAGCAGTGGAGCATCAACTACAAAGGACTGACCTTCCAGTTAAAGCCCTTCAGCTTTAAGCATACCGGTCTTTTCCCGGAACAGGCGGCAAACTGGGACTGGTTTGGCGAAAAGATCAAAAACGCGGGACGCCCGGTCAAAGTCTTAAACCTCTTCGCCTACACCGGCGGAGCAACACTGGCAGCCGCGAAAGCCGGAGCTTCCGTGACCCACGTTGACGCCTCCAAGGGCATGGTCGCCTGGGCAAAGGAGAACGCGAAGTCCAGCGGCCTTGAGGACGCGCCGATCCGCTGGATCGTGGATGACTGCGTAAAATTCGTAGAGCGTGAGATCCGCCGTGGAAACCACTACGACGCGATCATCATGGATCCGCCTTCCTATGGAAGGGGCCCGAAGGGCGAGATCTGGAAGATCGAGGACGCGATCTACCCGCTCGTAAAGCTGTGCGCAAAGCTCCTCTCCGACAAGCCGTTATTCTACCTGATCAACTCCTACACCACCGGACTTGCCCCGGCGGTGCTGACTTATATGCTCGGAACAGCCGTTGTCCCGCAGTTCGGCGGAACCGTGAGATCAGAGGAGATCGGACTTCCCGTTACGGGTTCCGGGCTCGTACTCCCGTGCGGCGCTTCCGGACGCTGGGAAGCATAATTAATTGAAAGGACCAGTAAACATATGAAGATCATCATTGTCGGCTGCGGAAAGGTCGGCGTGAGCCTTGCGGAGCGCTTAAGCGCCGAGGGCCACGATCTCGTTATGGTCGATATGAATCCGCAGAAAGTGGAACATCTTTCCAACCAGTTTGACGCCCTGGGAATCGTTGGAAACGGCGCCAGCTTCAATATCCAGCAGGAGGCCGGTGTGGAAAGCGCGGACCTCTTTATCGCTGTCACCGGCGAGGACGAATTAAACCTCCTCTGCTGCCTGATGGCGAAGAAGACCGGACACTGTGACACCATCGCCCGCGTAAGAAACCCGCTCTATAATAAGGAGATCCGTTTCATTCAGGAAAAGCTCGGACTCTCCATGATCATCAACCCGGAGCTGACGGCGGCCAGAGAGATCTTAAAGCTCTTAAAATTCCCGTCCGCCATCAAGATCGACACCTTCGCAAAAGGACGTGTCGAGCTTCTCCGCTTCCGCTTAAAGCCGGAGATCGGGTTCGGCGGAAAAACTGTCATGGATATCATGCGGCAGTTAAAATGCGATGTCCTGATCTGTGCCGTTGAGCGCGGATCCGAGGTCGTGATCCCGAACGGAAGCTTTGTCCTTCAGGATACGGATATCCTCTCTATCGTGGGATCTCTTGAAAATACGGCTCAGTTTTTTGAAAAGATCGGTCTCCGCTCAAAATCCGTAAAAAATTCCCTGATCATCGGCGGCGGCACCATCGCCCACTATCTGGCCCAGGACCTCTTAAAGATCGGGTTCCGTGTCCGGATCATCGAGCAGCGGAAAGAGCGCTGTGATTACTTAAGCGAGGTGATTCCCGGCGCTGACATCATAAACGGGGACGGAAGTGATCGGGATCTTCTTCTGGAAGAAGGCCTGACCTACGCTGATTCCCTTGTGGCCCTCACCGGACTTGACGAGGAGAATATCTTCCTCGCCCTCTACGGAAAGCTCCACTCCAACGCAAAGCTCATCGCGAAGGTCAATAAGATCGCCTTTGACGACGTGATCGACAGCTTCGGTATCGACAGCATCATCTACCCGAAGTACCTGACGGCAGATTATATCCTACAGTACGTCCGTGCCCGCCAGAACACCATCGGCTGCAACGTGGAAACGCTGTATAAGATCCTGGACGGCCGTGCCGAAGCACTGGAGTTCTCCATCAAAGAGGATTCCCCTGTCACGAATGTGCCGCTTATGGACTTAAACTTAAAAGACAACCTTCTGATCTGCTGCATCAACCGCAACGGTCAGATCCTCACCCCCCGTGGTCAGAATATAATCAAGGTCGGGGATACCGTGATTCTCGTGACCACAAACCGCGGTCTCGGTGATATCCGGGATATCTTAAAATCATAAAGGAGCGATTCCATGAATTATTCGATGATCTTTTATATTATCGGCTGGATTCTGGACGTGGAGGCGGCGCTTCTTGTGCCATCCCTGGCAGTCTCCCTGATCTACCATGAAAGCTGCGCGCTGGCATTCTTCATCACGATCGTCCTCTGCCTGATCCCAGGTGTGATCCTTGTCCGCAAGCAGCCGAAAAACAAGGTATTCTACACAAGGGAAGGTTCTGTGACGGTTGCCTTAAGCTGGATCGTCATGAGTATCATGGGTTCCATCCCGTTCCTCTTAAGCGGATCCATCACAAATCCGGTGGATGCCCTGTTTGAGACTGTGTCCGGATTTACGACGACCGGTGCCAGTATTCTTCCCGCCGTGGAACCGCTTCAGCACGGCATCCTGTTCTGGAGGAGCTTTACACACTGGATCGGCGGTATGGGAGTTCTCGTGTTCCTTCTCTGCCTGCTTCCTCTTACCGGAAGCGGCTATCATATGAACCTCATGAAAGCAGAGAGCCCGGGCCCCTCTGTCACAAAGCTGGTCCCGAAGGTGCAGTCCACCGCAAAGATCCTCTATGGACTCTATCTGTTCCTGACGGTTATGGAGTTTGTTCTCCTGCTTGTGGGACAGATGCCGGTGTTTGATTCCCTGTGTACCGTTTTCGGCACCGCGGGAACCGGAGGTTTCGGTATCAAGAATGACAGCTTCGGAAGCTATTCCACCTACCTGCAGGGCGTAGTTACCGTGTTTATGATCCTTTTTGGCATCAACTTTAACGTGTACTTCCTCTTCTATATGAAAAAGCCGAAGGAAGCACTGCGCTGCGAGGAGGCGCGATGGTACCTCGGGATCATTGCCGCGTCGATCCTTGTCATCACGTTTTTTGTCCGGGATTTCTTCGACAGCCTGTTCCTCGCGTTCCACCATGTCGCGTTTCAGGTTGCTTCCATCATCACGACCACCGGCTTCGCCACCGTGGATTTTAACCTCTGGCCAACGATCCCGAAAACGATCCTGGTGCTCTTAATGTTTATCGGTGCCTGCGCGGGAAGTACCGGCGGCGGCATTAAGGTGTCCCGTGTCGTGCTGTTATTCCGGTCCCTGACAAAAGAGCTCTCCCAGAGTCTCCATCCGAATCAGGTCCGCAAGATCCATTTTGAGGGACGCGCGGTGGATCATGTGGTTCTCCGTTCCGTAAATGTCTTCATGGCGGCATACATCCTGATCTTCGCTATTTCCGTGCTGCTCATCGGCATCGACAACTTCGATCTTGTGACAAACTTTACCGCCGTCGCGGCGACCTTAAACAACATCGGACCGGGATTGGAACTTGTAGGCCCGGCCCAGAACTTCGGGCTCTTCTCCAACTTCTCCAAGCTTGTCCTGACCTTTGATATGCTTGCCGGACGTCTGGAGCTCTTCCCGCTGCTGCTGCTTTTCTATCGGGGTACCTGGAAGAGATTCTAATTAAGCAAACATTCCCGATAATAGATGTAATTTTGACAATTTGACTGATCCGTGTTGAAAAATCTGATTGACGGAAACAAAAAGTGGATATTCCAGAGTCACATCATGGACTCTGGAATATCCACTTTTCTTTTTATTCTTCTGACCTTTTTCCACCGGACAGAGGACAAGGGGGCGTCGCCCTTCCCTATAATATTATCTTAGCCGGGAAGACTCTCACCTCTTTCAGGTAGTGAGTAACAACAAACTCGTCTCAGTGGGAATCAGGTCCGACTGAGATAAACGCTCCGCGGGGATGCTCAATCGTCCATATTGTATCACCCAAGTGCCACATCAAGCATCATCATCAATGCAAACCCGACCGCAAACCCGATGGTCCCGATATTCGAGTGCTCTCCCTCCGCAGTCTCCGGGATCAGCTCCTCCACGACCACGTACATCATGGCACCTGCGGCGAAGGCGAGAAGATACGGCAGGACCGGAGCGAGGACCCTGTATAGCAGCACGGTCAAAAGCGCCGCGACAGGCTCTACAACGCCGGAAAGCGTTCCATACAAGAATGCCCGGTTGCTGCTCATTCCCTCACCCTTAAGCGGGAGGGAAATGATCGCGCCCTCCGGGAAGTTCTGGATCGCGATCCCGACGGACAGGGCAAACGCACCGGCTAACGTGATCCCGCTGTTTGCCGTAAGAAGTCCCGCGAACATGACACCGACCGCCATTCCTTCCGGAATATTATGAAGGGTCACCGCAAGGACAAGCATCGTATTTTTTTTTAACGTACAGGACGGACCTTCCGGTTCGTCGCACCCGATGTGAAGATGAGGCACATGTCCATCAAGGAACAGCAGGAACAGGATGCCGCAAAAGAATCCGGTCACCGCAGGCAGAAACGCCAGGCGTCCCAGATCCGCGGAAAGATTCATGGACGGGATCAGAAGCGACCACACGGATGCCGCCACCATGACACCGGACGCAAAGCCCAGAAGGCCTTTTTCCACATTCTGACGGATTCCCTTCTTCATAAAATATACACACGCAGCTCCAAGTGTCGTCCCCGCAAACGGGATCATGATCCCAAGAATAATATTTCCGATATTTTCCATCGTTTTTGTCTCCTTTGATCCGCGAAGGCCGTCCGGACCCCGGCGCGGCTCTCGCAATCTTCCTTCTATAAGCTATGCGGTTTCCAACTGAAAAGATCCAGGCCACGAAGCGATGTCCGCCTCTGACCTGGATCTTTTATAGAGTTTCTATGGAATAATGAAGTAATACTGCTAAAATTAAGCTGCCACAGAGCGGCGGGATGCCTTCTTCTGGTTCTTATATGGATCCGGACGGAACAGCATATAGAGGAATCCGAGAAGAACAACAACAGCTGCTGCTGTGCCGATTCCGAAGGAACCGCCTTCCATAAGAAGTCCGAACTGGTAGAACATCAGTGCTACACAGTAAGCGAATACGTTCTGGAAGATGATTGCAAACCAGAACCACTTTCTGGACTGCATCTGCTGGGCCATTGTGGAAATAGCCGCCAGACACGGGGAGTTTAACAGGTTGAATACAAGGAAGGAGAAGGCTGCTGCCATTGTCGGGAACCAGTCTCTGATCGCGGCTGCGACAACGTCTGTCTCCTCGGAGAGATCCTCGCTGACATTTGCAAGGACACCCATTGTGGAAACGATACCCTCTTTTGCGGAGAATCCGGAGATCGCCGCTGCAACGCACTGCCATTTGCCCCATCCGAGAGGAGTGAAGATCCATGCAAGAGCGCTTCCGAGGATTGCCATGAGACAGTTCTCTGTGTCTTCTACCATACCGAAGGAACCATTCTCGAAACCGAAGGTGGAGAGGATCCACATGATCACGCAGGCAAGGAACAGGATCGTTCCGGCTTTCTTAATGAAGCCCCACAGACGCTCCCAAGTGTGCATAAGAACGGTCTTGGCAGACGGGATGTGGTATGCCGGTAACTCCATAACGAACGGAGCTGCCTCGCCGGAGAACGGTTTTGTCTTCTTTAACATGATCGCTGCTACAAGAACGCAGACGATACCTAACGCATACATTAAGAATGCTGTATTTCCCGCATCGGAGTAATCTCCGGAGGTCCAGCCGACCATGATACCGCCTAACAGAGCGATGACCGGAAGCTTCGCGCCGCACGGAATAAATGTGGCCGTCATAATGGTAAGACGTCTGTCGTTATCATTTTCGATGGTCTTGGAAGCCATGATACCCGGGATACCGCAGCCGGATGCGATAAGGAGCGGAATGAAGCTCTTACCGGAAAGTCCGAAGTGACGGAACACACGGTCCATGACGAATGCGATACGTACCATGTATCCGCAGTCCTCAAGGATGGAAAGCATTAAGAATAAGAGTGCCATCTGTGGCAGGAATCCGAATACGGCGAAGAGTCCGCCGAGAATACCGTCTACTACAAGACTCTGGATGAAGTCGCTTGCACCTGCTGCCGCGAGTGCCGCGCCTGCCCATTCCTGAATGCCGCCGCCGAATGTATCATTTGCCCAGTCTGTACCCATGGTACCAAGTGTGCTTACGCAGATGTAATAAACGAACCACATCACTGCCGCGAAGATCGGGATACCCAAGATACGGTTTGTAACGATCTTATCGATCTTATCGGAGGTGGAGAGCTTCTTGCCGGATTTATTAACGGCTTTGTCGATCACGCTTCCGATGTATGTATAGCGCTCGTCTGTGATGATACTCTCTGTATCGTCGTCCTGCTCTTTCTCAAGACGTGTAACTTCTGTGTTAACAGCTGCCATAGCGGATGCCGGAAGATGTAACTGCTCGATGACCTTGCTGTCCTTCTCAAGAAGCTTGATTGCGAACCATCTCTTCTGGTCTGCGTCCACAGCGTCACCGACAGCCTCCTCAACCTTCTCAATTGCGTTTTCTACGCTTCCGGAGAAGATGCCGGCCGGGTTCTTCCACTCGTTCTTCTTCGCTGCCTCGATTGCCTTCTCGACAACCTCCTTAAGGCCTGTGCCCTTTAATGCGGAGGTTTCAACGACTTCACAGCCGAAGATCTCGGAAAGCTTCTTCACATCGATCTTATCCCCGCTCTTTGCAAGCAGATCAGCCATGTTTAACGCGATTACAACCGGAATACCGATCTCGAGGATCTGAGTCGTCAGATATAAGTTTCTCTCAATGTTTGTTGCGTCTACCAGATTGATGATCGCCTGCGGTTTCTCGTGAACGAGGTAATCACGGCTTACGACTTCCTCCAGTGTGTACGGGGAAAGGGAGTAAACACCCGGAAGGTCTGTGATGATGATCTCTTCACCGCTCTTGGCAGATTTTAATTTACCTTCTTTTTTCTCTACAGTTACACCCGGCCAGTTTCCGACATACTGGTTCGCGCCTGTGAGGGCATTGAACATGGTCGTCTTACCACAGTTCGGGTTGCCGGCTAATGCGATTTTAATAGCCATTTTTCATCCTCCTATTTTCCTGCACTTGTGTTGTCACTGTCCACATTCTGGGCGGACTGCAACTGGGTTTTGCCAATGCTTTGCATACACATTAGGCAAAACATTTATCCCGCCATTAAACTGTAACGACTTCGACACTTTCCGCATCGTCTCTTCTCAAAGACAGTTCATATCCACGAACCGTGATCTCGACCGGATCACCGAGCGGCGCTACTTTACGAACGTAGATCTCGCTGTTTTTGGTAATGCCCATGTCCATGATTCTGCGGCGGAATGCGCCCTCTCCGTTGATCTTTACAACTTTAACCGTTGTATGTACCGGAACTTCACGTAATGTCATGTCTTCTCCTTTCTATCCTTGTGAACCGCTCCTGCGGTCCGGATCCATTCCCCTGCCTTTTGTGAATTTTTTCCAAAAGTTTTCGATTAGCTGATGCTAATTAGTGCATGCTAACCATTGGGGAAAAAGCAAAGCGGGAAATCTCCCACTTGAACTTTCATCATCCATAACTGCCCATTCTTCCCAGTCTGCACTTCCCTGCTGGATAAGGCAAACTGCTGAACAGTCACCGTCTTTTTTCACAGCTACTGCACCATAACGTGCTTTGCCATCTCCTTGTTGATCGCTACTCTGGAATCCTTGATGTTTACGATCAGGTTTCCGTTGAGTTCAGAGATCACTGTCACTGCCGCTCCGTCCACGAAGCCAAGATTCGCGAGGAATCTCTTTGTATCCTCCGCTCCGCCGACACGCTGGATCATACCGGTCTCACCGGCACGTAAAAATGTCATTGGCATCATGTTTCCTCCTATTTACACTCCCATCCGCTCAGGCTTTGTGAGCTTTCGGAGCTGTATCGTAATGGACACTGCCGCATCCGCTACACCCGGAGCAGGAACCGCAGCAACCTCCGCAGGAACCGCTCTTCTTCTGTTTCCGGATGCTCTTTATCACACCGATCACGGCCATGGCAACCAGCAACAAAACAATTACATCTGTAAGCATTTCTATCACCTCTCACCAAACCATTTGTGGGAACAGTCGTATTGATAACGAATATCAATTTCAAATGAATTATATGACTTCATCCCACACTTGTCAACTGGTATTTAATAATTTTTTAAGATTTTACAGGATGGTTTTACTTGCTTTCCAAAGGCTTTCCATTTAAAATAATAGTATATCTGCGTCAATATTTCTGTCTTGTCTGAATTTGCTTTTATATTGTTAAAATTCGCCGATAATAGGAATATATAGGTCCAGATGATTTTATTTTTCGACCTTTTGTGACTCTTTCAGAAGCCAGTACCTTTCCGGTATTTCACCGTTCTCGTTCTGGCAGATTCGGAAAACGCCACAGCAATATTAATATCAGGAGGTTTTTAACATGAATAACATAAGAAAGCTTACAGATTCCCTCTTCTGGGTCGGCGTCAACGACCGCCGCATCGCTCTCTTTGAAAATGTTTATCCGGTTCCTACAGGAATGTCCTATAACTCTTACGTTCTTCTGGACGAGAAGACAGCGCTCTTCGATACCGTGGATGCGTCCTTCACCCATGATTTTCTCGAAAATGTGACTGCCGCCTTAAACGGCCGCACTCTGGACTATCTGATCGTAAACCACATGGAGCCGGACCACTGCGCCTCCATCGCCGATGTGATCGCCGCTTACCCGGAGGCAAAGATCGTATGCACCGCAAAGGCTGTGGGAATGATGAAACAGTTCTTTGATTTTGATATGGACAGCCGCGCGATTCCGGTAAAAGAGGGCGATACCGTCTCTCTTGGCTCCCACGAGATTACCTTCGTGATGGCACCGATGGTACACTGGCCGGAGGTTATGGTTACCTATGAAAAGACAGAAAAGATCCTGTTCTCCGCTGATGCCTTCGGTTCCTTCGGCGCTGTCGACGGAAATATCTTTGCTGACGAGATCGACGATAAGGGTGCCTGGCTCTCTGAGGCAAGACGTTACTATACAAATATCGTTGGAAAATTCGGCATGTCCGTACAGGGTCTCTTAAAAAAGGCTGCCGGACTCGAGATCCGGATGATCTGCCCGCTCCACAGCGTGATCTGGAGAGAAGATCTCCCATGGCTCATCGATAAATACCTCAAATGGAGCTCCTATACACCGGAAGAGAAATCTGTAACGATCGCCTACGGCTCTGTTTACGGTCATACGGAAAAGGCTGCCGATATCCTTGCCGGAAAGCTTGCTGACCGCGGCATCCGCCATATTTCCGTCTTTGACGTTTCCAAGACCCATCCGTCCTACATCATTGCAGACGCGTTCCGTACCTCCGCGATGGTCTTTGCATCTATCACCTACAATGGCGGTATCTTCTGCAATATGGATACGCTTCTCCACCAGCTTGCGGCCCACGGTCTTACAAACCGTACCGCGGCCCTGATCCAGAACGGAACCTGGGCGGCAACCACCTCAAAGCAGATGGGTGAAATCCTCGGTACAATGAAAAATATCCATGTGCTCGAGGCAGATGTAACCATTAAATCAGCTCTGAAAAATGATCAGGAAGCTGAGCTTGACGCACTTGCAGACGCAATTGCCGCATCATTACAGTAAGTGGAGGAAATGCCAATGAAATATGCAATCGTTTATTCCAGTAAAACCGGAAATACTGCAGCACTCGCAGATCGTCTCCATGATATCCTTCCGCATGAGCACTGTGTTTATTTCGGTGATACGTCCCATTACTCCCCGGAGCTTGGCGCGGACCTTATCTTCGCCGGTTTCTGGACCGATAAAGGAAGCTGTGATGACAGGACACGGATCTTCTTAAAAAACCTTCAGAATACGAATATCGCTCTTTTCGGCACAGCCGGATATGCCGCTCCTGATTACATCCACTCGATCTTAAAGCAGGCAGAGGCAAATATTCCCGTAAACAACACCGTTCTGACAGGCTTCGTCTGCCAGGGGAAAATGCAGCCGGCAGTCGCCGATAAATTTGCCGCAATGCTCGAAAAGGACCCGGAGGACGCAAAGGGAAAGCTTCTTCGCGATACGTACCAGGAAGGTCTCTCCCATCCGAACGAAGAGGACTTCGCAAACTTTAAAAAGTGGGCTGAAGGCTTTATCCACTAATTGATCGTCATATAAAACGCACTGCATGGATTCCGTATGGCGGTTAAACTCAAGTCGAAACGTCCGTGAGACTTTACGCATGATTCTGGTCAGCGAAGCTGACATATTCCTATCAGAATCACGAAATGCCGGATGATCGGTCTTCCCGATCACCCGGCATTTTTTCATACTCAAACCTTGCTCCAATCAGTCTTTCACTCTCGGCAGCATTCTTCCGCCGTATCCGATTGCAAAGATCTCACCATTCTCATTTTCAAAAAATCTAACGTAGCCATCCTTATCCGGATTTCGCACAATCCCTAAAAATTCCTGTACCGGCACAAATCGAAGAAGCGTCTCTCCCTCTTTGACTGCCAGATTTCCATCTTTTTCAAAGATCGTGATATTGTTATCTTCATCTGAACGGAAGGTGCCGCACATCGCCTTTCTCTTTTCCGCATCCCACTCCGTCTCCTGGTAAACAAATCGGTCCTCGATCGGATTTCTTCCATGATACATCCGCATTGCTGCATCCGCGATCGTGCTAACCGGCACGCCCGACGTGTTGCACAGTACCATAACACCCACTCCGGCATCATACGACCAGGATAAATTCGACGAAACTCCCGGCAGGCTTCCGCCATGCTCCATAACCGTCAGGTCATCCATCTTCTTCTGCGCAAGGCCAAAGCAATAATGGCTATCCGGGCGATAATCGATTCTTGGGCGGCACATCGTCCGTACACCCTCCTGGGAGAGGATCCTTGTTCCATCGATCCCCTTTCCGTAATTCAGATACATGCAGATGTATTTTTTCATGTCGGCAAGCGTAGATTTCAGGGAACCGGCTCCTCCGAGGGAAAATGCATTGTCATGGTAATCTCTGCCGGAGGTCATGACACCCTTTTGCATTTTGTAGAGAACTGCCGCATTCGCATCCGCTGCCGGTCTTACATACTCTCCGCTGCTCCGCTCCATATGAAGAGGCTCAAGAATATGTTTTTTCACATATTCCGCAAAGCTGTTCTCCCCGCCGACACGACGCACGATCTCTGACAAAAGTCCAAAGCCATCATTGCAATAGCTCATGTAGTTTCCCGGATCTCCGATCAGACCGCCGTTTTCCTTTGTCTGGGCATCCAGCAGCTCAGCGACTGCCTTTGTTCCTTCCAATGCGATCTTCTCACAGAACGCAAAATCCCCTGTCTCATTCTCATCCAGTCCTGCCTTCTGCGCGATCTCATTGATGATTGTGCGGTGCATCGGATAAAAGCCCGCTGTGTGACATAAAAAGTGCCATACCTTTATCGGTTTCTGATTGCGGTTTGTAAATTCCGGAATATATTTGCTCACCAGATCATCCAGATCTACTTTTCCGGCTTCGACTAACTGCATGATCGATAAAGCCACAAAGGATTTCGTGACAGACGCTAACCCGAAGATCGTATCCTCATCGATCGGCAATTTTCTCTCCTGATCCCGGTATCCAAAAAACTTTTCATACTGTGTCTTTCCATTTCGGTCAACGATCGCAACCGCGATTCCCACTGCGTTGGAACGTTCCTGTATTCTGGATACAAGTTCCTCAAAAAGAAATCTTGACGCATTTGTGATTTTGTTCATAGGTACTCCTCTCCTTTACGCTGCGCGCACCTGGTGATCTGATTCTCACACAGGTGCGCAGTCTTCATATTGATTATATCGATTCTGATCGATTTATTCAAATATTCTTTTTGAGTTTCCTATACAGATCACTGTATTTCTTAATTATGAGTAACTATTCAGTACCTTCATAGTTACGTGCAAAAATCCATTCCAGATCAGCTTCGCTGATGGGATTTTTGCCTTCCAGCCTATGTTTTCTTACGGTCAGCGCAGCAAGTGCGCAGACCTACTGAACAGTTACAATTATGATTTCTTCTCTTTATAAAAATCCGGGATCTGCTGTTCATGGAATCTACGGATCTCCGCCTGAAACTCATCGCTTGACAAAATATCATATCCTGTCATCGCAAGACCCTTAGCACCTTTCAGGCAGATTTCCTGAGCTTCTTCACTTTTTGCAGCATCCGCGTACTCTTTCGTATGAGCCTGAATCGTTTTATCATCAGTGATCGACAGATAATCATGGATCGCCGGAATTTTTATAGAAACATTGCCGATGTCGGATGATCCGTACTGTGCCTTCGGATCCGGCCACTTCATCTCAATTCCCAATGTCTCCATGTTATCTTTAAATGCCTGACACATCGGCCGGTTCGGATAACGCTCCGCTGATATCTCACCCCAGCTGATATCCGCTTTTGCTCCGGTCAACTGTTCCGCGTTTCTGACACAGAGTTTTATTACATCGATCAGCCCTTCGATTCTCTTCATGGTATCCGCGCGGATACAGAATTCACAATCTGCTGATGCCGGAATTACATTGGCCGCACTTCCGCCATTCGAAATGATTCCATTGATGTTATCCTGCGGGTCAAAAGTCGGACGCATCAGATCGATCTGCTGGAAAACATGAATGACAGCGCTCAGTGCATTGATTCCATTTTTAGGTACGGAAGAATGTGCGCCTTTTCCGGTAAAATGCACTTTTACAGAGCAGGCAGCCCGGCCTCCGCGTCCTACAAGATTTGAACCACCTGATGACGGATGCATCATCAGGGCAAAGTCAACATCATCAAACGCCCCATTTTTCAGAAGCTTTACCTTTCCGGCACCGCCTTCTTCCGCAGGTGTTCCTATGATACATACTTTTCCCGGGAGATCTTCCATCACGGAAGCGAGTCCCAGAAAAGCCCCCGTTGAACACGTTGCGATTAAATTATGGCCGCATCCGTGTCCAACTCCTTTCAATGCATCATACTCTGCCAGAAAGGCTACGGTCGGACCCGGTTTTGATCCTTCTTTTTCAGCCCGGAACGACGTTTCCAGACCTCCGTATCCCTGTTCAACACGGTATCCGTGCTTTTTCAATACATCACTGATATAGCTAAGCGCATGAAATTCCTCAAATCCCAATTCAGGATCATCGTGGATCTTTCTGGATAATTCTTCAAGTTCTTCCCTGTCCCGGTCAATTTCGCTCAGAATTTTACGCTTTCTCTCTTCCATATCCGCTCACCTTCTATCTTCTTTAAAGTCTGATCGTTCCTACGCCGTCTTTAATTTCCATCTCAGTTCCATAAGGTTTTGAAAGCTCTGCCAGGTATGACAGTACGTTCTCATCACCGGTCAACACCGGAACTCCTTTTTGCGGCCTTTTTTCTGTCATTCCAAGAGAAATCGGATACAGTTTGATTTCTGTTAAATGTCCATCTTCCATGGTCCAGCCCGCCATCACGGATAACCAGATCTCCGGAAGCACTCCGTATCCGGCCGTGCCATTTTTACTACGGGCATCCATATAAGCACCAACCTTGGTATCCAGCGGCATTTTTTTATTTATGTATGCATCGTAAGGCTGCTTTTCCACAGTTTCTGTCTCAAAGAGGAAATTTCCCAGACTGTAGAAGATAGGCGCTCCGTGATAGATCTCAATTCCGCGAAGTTCATGCGGTCCGTGTCCGATTACCGCATCAGCTCCTGCATCCACACATCTTCTTGAAAATGTCTCAAGGAACATGGATGGAACCGTTGTGTCTTCCCCATCTGTCTCATGACCATGAAAGCTTACAAGAACGATATCTGCCTGTTTTTTTGCCTCAATGATCTCCTTCTCGACACGTTCCATATCAGCCGGGAACGGAACGCTCTCGATCCAGTCTTTTTCATCCAGAACAAATTTGTATGTTCCAAAGGGCAGTGTTCCGGAAGCCGGCGGATTCTTATATCCGTTTTTTACAGACCGCTCCATCGTTGCGTTGATCTTTGTAAGCGCCGCCAGTTCTTCTGCTTTCTTATAATTCTCTTCCGTGACATGGTAAATCGTTTCATAACGAAGCGGATTTAATCCAGGTCTTCCGATCAATTCCGCGCTCTGTCCACCAGCCATTCCTGACTCATGGAAGCTTGAAGAGACCGCAATCATTGCGACACGTCCGTTTTTCGTCTCCAGATAGCATGGTTTTGATGCCTCGGAAAGATTTTTTCCTGTTCCGGCAAAGATCATGTCTCTCTCTTTGAGATTCCGGATCGTCGCAAGAACGCCTCCATGACTGTAGTCGCAGGAATGATTATTTGCCGTATTAAACAGATTAAAACCAAACGATCTCATATCATCAAGGGTTCTTGGATCTGCCATTGCCCAGGTTCCTCCGGAAAATGCTGCCGGATATCCTTCCTCATTGTGGAATGTCATCTCCAGATTCGAAAATTTCACATCATACTGACTGATCACGTCTCTGACCTGCTCAAATCCTTCATAACCGCCTTCCGGAAATCTTCTTGTGATAAACGCATCTCCTGTAGCGATCAGTGTCATTTTCTTCATAATCTATTTTCCCTCCACAACAGAATTAGTCTCCCCGTCGATTCCTGCTGCCATCATCAATACCATAAATGCCTGCTGAACTGCCTTATATGAGTCGGTGATCGGAAACTTTTCATGAACACTATGATTCATTATATTTTTTCTATTTTCATCCGGTGCAAACGCGCGTCCAAGACAGATCGATGGAATTCCTTTCGAAACCGCTACGTTCGCATTTGTGCAGCCGCCTTTATGGAATACCGGTTCAATATCCAGAGACTTCAAACCAAGCCACGCGGATTCTACCAGTGGTGTATGGGAATCCTGAGTTCCGCCCGGAACCTGACTGATCAGGTTTTTATCCCAGGTGATCTCATCTTTTCCCCATTTTTCTGTTTCTTCCCGGCATGCTTCTTCGATCGCATCAAAGATTTTTGTGCGAAGCTTTGCAAGCTCCTCCGGTGAATTTGATCTGAAATTAAATTTGATGGTTGCCTGCGATGCGATCGCATGCACTCCGGCCGCAGTTCCACCGTGGAAATTTGAGACACAGAAGCTTGTCTTCGGATCTGATGGAACTGTAAAATCAGCGATCTTCGCAACTGCTCTGGCTGCTGCATGGATCGGCTGTGCCATCTCGCCAAACGATCCAAACGCATGACCGCCGATACCATAAAAGTTGACCTCGTAGGTTTCTCCGCTTGTCGCCTCGAAGATCAGTGCGCTCATGTCATTGTTATCAATTGTGAGTGAAATATCAATATCGTCATTATCATTCAGGAAATCTTTCATTCCGCCGAGGCCGCCCATACCTTCCTCGCGGGTAGTTGCCACAAATACAATGTCTCCGAATGTCTTGATCTCGTTCTGATTCAATGCTCTTAAAAGTCCCAACAGCATTGCCAGTGCTCTTGTATCATCACCGATTCCCGGTGCGTAGAGGAATCCGTCTCTCTCCTCTACACCATGTACCGTTCCAAATGGAAAGACTGTATCCAGATGACCCTCGATCAATACCTTCGGTCCTTTGCCGCTTCCTCTTCGAAGGCCAACAACATTTCCACCGCGGTCAATGTGAACATTTTCAAGACCGAGGGCTTTAAATTTTTCCATCATGACCGCTGCGCGTTTTTCTTCCTCCCCCGTCGGAGCCTCTATGAGAACCAGTTCTTTCTGCTCTTCAATCGTATTCCTCTCATCTTCCTGTATAAATTTCATAGCTTCCTTTACACACGGAATACTCATTGTATATTCAAACTGTTTTTTTACCCGCTCTGATACCTGATACATGCTTCATCCTCCTATATTCACTCACTCAAAAAATCCTTCCACAAATGACAGGAAACAAAATGACCCGGTCTGACTTCCATAAGCTTCGGACATGACTGATGACACTGGTCACAGGTATAAATACATCGCTTTGCAAATCTGCACTCATCCGGCGGATCGATCGGAGAACTAATCTCGCCTTTTAAGAGGATTCTTTCCGGACGGCTAATTCCAACTTCCGGGATCGGAATCGCGGAGAGAAGTGCCCGCGTATACGGATGGATCGGATGATCGAAAAGCTCCTCTGTCGGTGCCTTCTCGATCAGCTGACCAAGATACATAACTGCAATCTCATCTGCAAAGTGATTAACAACTGAGAGATCATGCGTGATAAAAATAAAGGTTAGTCCCATCTGCTCTTTCAGATCCTGAAGAAGATTCAGAATCTGTGCCTGAATGGACACATCCAGTGCGGATACCGGCTCATCGCAGACAATAAATTTCGGGTTCATCGCCAGTGCTCTGGCAATTCCGATTCTCTGTCTTCTTCCACCATCAAGCTCATGCGGGTATGTATTGACGAGACGCTGCGCAAGACCTACCGTTTCCATCAGTTCCTTCACGCGTGCCTCAATTGCTTTTTTGTCCTTCAGGATCTTGTTCTCTATAATCGGCTCTGCGATCGTCTGGCTGACCGTTTTTCTCGGGTCCAATGAAGAAAAAGGATCCTGGAAGATGATCTGCATGTCACTTCTCATCTTTCTCATTTCAGCTGCACTCAGAGAAGTGATGTCTTTTCCGTCAAAGACCACCTTTCCGGATGTCGGCTCTAATAATCTCAGGATCGCACGACCGGTTGTCGATTTACCACAGCCGGATTCTCCTACAATTCCAAGCGTCTTTCCCCTCTCGATCGTAAAACTCACGTCATCGACCGCATGCAGGGTTCCCCTGGCTGTTTTAAAATACTTTTTCAAATTTTTGACTTCAAGAATCGTATCAGCCATTCTTTTTCCCCCTCTCGATATGGAAATCTTTGTCTTCATATGCAAGGCAGGCAGCCTTATGTGTTCCTGTGAATGTTACAAGATCCGGTCTTCTCTTTTTACATGCCTCTGTTGCATAGTTACATCTCGGAGCAAACGCGCATCCTTCAGGAAGATCCGTCGGATCCGGCATCAAACCATGGATCGGTCGAAGTCTTGCCGTTCTATTTTTAATATTTGGTAATGAGTTGAATAAACCTTCTGTATATGGATGGAGTGTATGATTGAAAACTTCATCCAGGGTTCCTTCCTCGATGATCTTTCCGGCATACATAACAGCCACCCTGTCACACGTCTCTGCTACGATACCCAGATCATGGGTGATCATGATCACTGATGTATTCTTTTTCTCTTTCAGTTCTCTCATCAGGTGAAGGATCTGTGCCTGGATCGTTACATCCAATGCGGTTGTCGGTTCATCCGCAATCAGCAATTTCGGACTGCAGGCAAGGGCGATTGCAATAATAACTCGCTGCTTCATTCCACCGGAAAACTGATGCGGATATTCAATCGCACGTTCTCTCGGAATTCCAACAAGCTCCAGCATATCTTCCGCTTTCTTCCAGGCTTCTTCACGATTCACCTTTTCATGACGAAGCAGACTCTCTGCAATCTGCTGTCCCACGGTAAATACCGGGTTCAGCGAAGTCATCGGATCCTGGAAAATCATAGATACGAGTGTTCCCCGGATATGCTCCAGTTCGGATTCATTCATCCCAAGAACATCTTCCCCGCAGATCTCCATTTTATCGCATTCCATAACTCCCGGAGGAGAATCGATCAATCTTAAAAGAGATAATGCCGTAGTTGTTTTACCGGCACCCGTCTCTCCAACAAGACCAAGCGTTTCTCCCTGTTTCAGCTGGATATTGACACCGTTTACAGCCTCAACGGTATCTTCCTCCAGTTCATATTTTACACGAAGATTTTTGAGTTCAAGAACATTCTCTGCCATATTCGCCCTCCTATTTCTTTAATTTGGGATCAAGGGCATCGCGAAGGCCATCACCCATCAGATTCAGTGCAAGTACCGTAATCATGATCGCAAGTCCCGGGAACAATGTCATATAAGAATAGTCACGGATATATTTTCTTCCTCCTGATAAAAGAGCTCCCCACTCCGGAGACGGAGCCGGAACACCAAGACCCAGGAAGCTAAGGCTTGATGCAGAAATGATCGCGGATGCTACCCGGAGCGTTGCCTGAACAATGATCGGAGACAGGCAGTTCGGAAGAATATGTTTAAATATGATCTTTCGGTTGTTAAGTCCAATTGCCTTCGATGCTTCCACATATTCCTGGTTCCGGACAGTAAGGACAGCCGCTCTTGTAATTCGTACAAACTGGGGAACACTCGTAATTCCAACCGCAAGCATCAGGTTCCAGATACTCTGTCCAAGTACAGAAACAATAACGATCGCCATAAGCATATTCGGAACTGCTCCGAGAATATCGGTACAGCGCATGATCAACTCTTCCAGCCAGCCTCCGAAGAAACCTGCGATAGCTCCCAGCGTTACGCCGATAACAAGACCGATCGTCACGGCAACCAGGCCTACCGAACATGAAAATCTTGTTCCGTACAGGATTCTGCAGAAAATATCACGCCCAAGCTCATCTGTTCCAAACCAGTGATTCGCATTTGGGCTCTGAAGACGTTCTGCGAGATTCTGACCAATTACCTGTGTATCGTAATCAAGAAGGAAATCTGCAAAAACAGCAATAAACCTAGATTATTCACGGATCAGCCGTGAAAGTGGCTGAAAGCCACATAGTTACTGTATTTTAGCTGAATATTGCTTT
>NZ_WQPW01000053.1:0-352 GCF_018785465.1 Clostridium sp. MCC328 | reverse complement strand
ATCTTTCGATACGCCTCGGATGTCTTGTATCTTAAATATTTAAGATTACTTATTTCAATATGTGATTTTCAAGGTACGTTATGACTGAAGTTTATCAGTCATTAGCGAGTTCAATATACTTAAACTTACTAATCACTGGTAAAAACCAGTTATTAACAGCATTACCCTGCTGGAACGGGTTAACACATTCATCATCGCGAACTTCGCCTTTATCTCCACCCGCTAGAACATGTCTGTTTTATTTGAAAACTCTTTCGAGTATTTTTCAAATAGAATCCGGCACCCACCTGCTCTCCCATGCCGTCTCCAGCATAGTACCATCGGCCGCTTACGTCTTAACCGTCGTGTTCGG
>NZ_WQPW01000052.1:0-155871 GCF_018785465.1 Clostridium sp. MCC328 | reverse complement strand
CGGAAGAGCGGTTTCCATCAATCCGGAACAATGGTTTCCTCAATCCGGACAAGTGGTGTAAAAGTACCCGTAATATTCAATAGTACAAGGCAAGAAGTTGTTAGAGAAGTAAAGAACGATTTATTGGCGTGTATAGAAGAAATGAATGAACAATTTAAAGATTTTGAAAAACTGAGAGAAAAAGGATTTCATAGCAGTTGTGATGAGTTTATCGAATTTTGTAATCAATACATAGAAGACCATTCTTATCATACAGCAAAATACAAAAAATTAGAAATGGATTTACCAGATGACGGAGGTTTAGATGAACTCTTACAAATTGTAAAGATGGAGAAGTTTTGTTTGGATATAACATCAAAAAATGTTATGAGTGATGTATATTTTCAAACGCTGGATGAAGTGAAGAAGAATAACATATTAGAAGAATTTAGAATGATGTCATTTAAATACTCTGAGTTATATTCAAAATATGATAGTGCTTATTTGAAAAGGGTATTATCAACATATGTAAATGGAAACGAGTAGAATCAAGCCTCCAATTTCCCAAAAGATTTGGAGGTTTTCTTCTGCCCATTTTTACAGGAAAGTAATTTCCGAAATAAGCAATCTATGGTACAATATCCTAGAAGTAATAAAGCAGATCAGTGGGACGCTTTATAAACTGCACCCTCTTTTAGCTATTCAGGACAAGATACAATGACTGTCATACACTTCCGGCTCTGTTTTGTGAGGTAAATATTTAAAGAAAAGCCTGAAAAATCAATGATTTAGGGCTTGACAATATAGGAAGGAGGTGGTCATCCACATGGCATCCAGAAGCCAGGGCATCACCGTAGAGATCGGCGGCGGTACCACAAAGCTCTCCAAAGCACTGGAAGGTGTAAACAAGTCAATCAAGGGGATGCTTTCCACCTCAGCCGGATTTGTTTACACCGGCGAACGGTTTGAAAAATACTTTTCCGACTTTGCGGCAAAGTACGGCATCAAGGATATGTATTCCGGCGGCTTTTATCCCTTTGCCATGCCGGAGGAGCATTGGAGCTATTGGAGCCGATACATCTATATCAACCGCTATATGGATGCCCCCAAACCGGTCTACGATGACCTTTTGAAGCTGGTGTCTGACAAGGATTATTTCGTTATCACGACCAACGTGGATCACTGTTTTCAGAAAGCAGGCTTTGATAAAAAGCGGCTGTTTTACACGCAGGGCGATTACGGCCTGTTCCAGTGCAGTGAGCCGTGCTGTCAGGAAACCTTTGATAACGAAGCCGCGATTCGTGAAATGGTCAAGCGGCAGCAGAATATGAAAGTACCGACAGAACTTTTACCCGTCTGCCCTCACTGCGGCAAGCCCATGACCATGAATCTCCGCTGCGATGATACCTTTGTGGATGACGAAGGCTGGCACAAGGCAGCGGAGCGGTACGAAAATTTTCTCCGCACTCGAAGTGAGCAGAAAATTCTCTTTCTGGAGCTGGGTGTCGGCTACAACACCCCAACCATAGTGAAGTACAGTTTCTGGCGCATGGCTCATGACTGGAAAGATGCCACTTATGCCTGTCTCAATTATGGAGAGGCGTATGCGCCTGACGAAATCAGAAAGAAGTCCATTTGTATCAATGGAGATATTGGAGAAATCCTGTCTCAGATTTAAGAAAAGTCAATATTGTTCTTAACGTGGGCGTTTCACTTTAACCAGTGGATGCCCTTTTTTTCATACCCATTTTCAAAGGAAAGGAGGTCTTGTAATGGCTGTATTCAGAGTTGAAAAAACGAAAGACTTTACCTCATGTGCAACCATCACCTGCGGAATATGCATCCTATGCTATATCGCGCTCTCCGAATAAACATCAAGATTTTGAAAATAATAAAGTGAAAATTCCGATGTTTGTATTGAAAACATGTCACGAATAGTATATAATATTCGTGACATCATAAAAGGAGGGCACAGCTGTGGACAATGGATATATGCAGGAAATACGAGCGCGAATTCTTGCTGCTGAGGATGGTGCAGTTTTTGTTGCTCCTGATTTTGCAGATATTGCGGACACCGCAACAATTCGCCAAGGATTGAAGCGGCTTTACCAATCTGGCATTATCCGCAGAATTATCAGAGGCATTTACGAAAAGCCAAAGTACAGCAAACTGCTTGATGAATATGTAGCGGCCGACCCGGATGCAGTTGCCAAAGCATTGGCACGGTGTTACCACTGGACCATTGCCCCGTGCGGAAATACGGCCCTGAACCTGCTGGGGCTCTCTACACAGGTAACGGCGGTCTGGTCCTACATCAGCGACGGTCCGTATAAGACCTATGAGTGGAATTCCACCAAGCTGGAATTTAAGCATAGAACCAACAAGGAAATCACGGGTCTGTCTTACATGACGAGTTTGGTGATCCAGGCGCTGAAAACTCTGGGAAGGACCAACGTGACGCCGGAGATCATACAGACGCTTTCTGAAAAGCTGTCCGAGGCTGAAAAGCAAGCCTGTCTGAAAGAGGCAACGGAATCCACGGATTGGGTTTATGATACGATACGAAAAATGTGTGGAGGTGACACACAATGAGGAATGTAGCACGATTGCCGGAAAGCGACCGGCGCGAACTGTTCCGAAATACAGCCGATAAGATGGGTTTGAATGATGCCATCGTAGAGAAAGATTTTTGGGTATGCTTTACGCTGGATTATCTGTTCCACCGCTGCCCGTGGAAAGAGACTATTACCTTCAAAGGCGGCACCAGTCTTTCCAAGGCATTCAATCTGATCAGCCGCTTTTCCGAAGATATTGATCTGATTCTGGATTGGCGGGTGCTGGGATACGGTAAGGACGAGCCATGGGAAAAACGTTCCAACACCAAACAGGATACGTTCAACAAAGAAGCCAATGCTCGGGCAGAGGTTTTTCTTGCGGAGCAGTTTTGTCCCACCATTCAGGCAGAACTTTCTCAGGAGCTTGGCTGTGAGGCGAATATTTACATAGACGAAAAGGACAAACAGACAGTTACCTTTGCCTATCCGCACCTGTTTACAAATCCCGCTACCTTGCAGGTTATTCGTTTGGAGATCGGTGCGCTGGCCGCTTGGACGCCCGCAAAAATCGCTCGGATCGAGCCCTATGCCGCAATCTATTATCCGAAAGTCTTTGCACAAAAGGATACGGCTATTCTGACCGTTGCGCCGGAGCGGACTTTCTGGGAGAAGGCAACGATTCTGCACCATGAAGCCAACAGACCCGAGAGTTCGGAAATGCCGCAGCGTTATTCCCGGCACTACTATGATCTGTACCGTATGTCCATGACACCTGTGAAAGAAGCTGCCTTTGCCCGGGTGGAATTGCTGAAGACAGTGGTGGACTTCAAGATGAAGTTTTATCCGAGAGCCTGGGCAAAGTATCAGGAAGCTATTCCCGGCACCTTGAAGCTTGTTCCCCCGGAGTATCGCTTTGCAGCATTGGCCGCAGATTACGAAGCAATGAAGGATATGCTCTATGGTGATGTGCCGACCTTTGAGACTGTCATGAGCGCAGTCAGCGAATTAGAAAAAGAAATCAACGCACTGTAACAACCTAATATTATAAAGCCACCGGCTAAGCCGATGGTCTTGACTCGTGAGCCCGGCAGGTAGAAGAAACGTTGTCACTGATAAGGATTTGACCAGAGACGGTAAAAGGAAGTATAATTGGACTGAGAGAAAACAACAGGAGTGACAATATGGTAAAAAATCAAGTACATTCATCTCAGTCAGGAACCTTTGACATCAGTGCGGCAATGCTTCATATCATCGCCATGACATTTATGCTGATGGATCATCTCTGGGCTACGCTCCTTCCGGCTCAGGACTGGCTGACCTGCGTAGGAAGGCTCGCGTTTCCCATCTTTGCATTTATGGCAGTGGAAGGATATTTTCACACGCACAGCTTTAAAAAGTACATTCTCCGGCTGCTGCTGTTTGCGGTGCTGTCGGAGATACCCTTTGATCTGATGTATGGCGGAACCTGGTTCTATCCGTTTCATCAGAATGTGATCTGGACGCTGTTGATAGGACTCTCCGGAATCCATTTGATGGAAAAAACTCGAAAAAAACAGAAGCTTACGATCTTTCTTCCGACGGCGGTTCTGGTCGTGCTGGTTGGAAGTGCGCTTGGGACGGTAGGAATGGCAGATTACTATGGTGCCGGTGTATTGACACTGTTTATTTTTTACTTTTTCCGGGGAAGAAAATGGTGGTGTTTTGCCGGACAGATTCTGGCGCTCTATTGGGTCAATGTAGAGCTGCTGGGAGGTCTGATGTACCCCATCCGGCTTTTTGGGATGGACTTTGAACTCTGCCAGCAGGGACTTGCATTGCTTTCACTGCTTCTGATCTGGTTGTATCGTGGACGGCAGGGCTGCCATACGAAAGTCTTCCAGTATAGCTGTTATGCGTTTTATCCGGTCCATATGCTGATTCTTGCATTGGTGCTGAATTATGTAAATCGATAATGATAAGAACTGCGGCTGCAGGGAATACGACCCTGCAGCCATTTTTTATGTAACAGGAAATTCCGAGGAATTCCCAGTTACATAAAAAGGCACTGACGTGCCAAAGATGTGCACTCGCGCGAAGATGTAGATTGTCGCAAGCAACCGCGCGAGGCGCGAGAATATGCCAAGGCACATTCTTTTTCATCAACAGGAAATCTCGTGGCACATATAAAAAAGAACGGTAAGATCGTTTCCTTTATTTTAAATATTCATCCATCCAGTTAATGATCTCCGTCATCCGGTCGATCCTGTTCTCCGGCTTTCCGCCTCTGGACAGCTCATGGTTTTCCCCGTGGAACAGGCAGAGCTTTGCCGGGCAGCCGTTCCGCTTGATGGCGCTGAACATGGCGAGTCCTTCCGCCATATAGCATCGGTAGTCCTCATCGGAGTGGATAAAGAGTGTCGGTGTCTTGCAGTTCGGCGCAAACTGGAGTGGGGACTGCTTCCAGAGAAGTTCCACGTCGGTCCTCGTGTTGGCTCCCTGGTTGTTTAAGATGAAGGTGTGTCCGATATCGGAGTTGTGCTCAAAGGATACCCAGTTGGAGATGGAACGCTGGGAAGCGGCGGCATGGAACCGGTCTGTATGTCCGATGATCCAGTTTGTCATGAATCCGCCGTAGGAGCCGCCTGCGACACCGAGATGTTCCGGATCGATCATCGGGTACCGCCTCAGGACTTCATCCGTGAAATCCATCAGGTTCTGATAGTCCACAGTTCCGTAGATTCCGTTGATATTTCCAAAATCTGTGCCCCGCCCGTCAGATCCTCTCGGATTGCAGAAGAACACGAAATATCCGCGGTTTGCCCACATCTGCATCTCATGATAGTAGACGTCTGAATAAACGGTTCTCGGACCGCCGTGGATATTTAAGATGCCGGGATAGGACTTTTCTTCCTCGAAACCTGCCGGTTTTAAGACCCATCCGTGGATCTCGTAGCCGTCGCTGGCGGTGAAAGAGAACGCCTCCGGTGTCTGTACGTCATATTCGTCGGTGAGCCAGTCATTCATGTGGGTCACCTGCTCGCCGTCTACAAAGAGTTCCGCAATGTGGAGTCCGTGGAATTCCATGGAGGCGATGTGTCCGCCCGCGAGATCGAAGCTGTCGCAGGAGCTTCCTGCCGTCAGCGGCCCGGAGACGGTGCCGCCCCGGGAGATCTTATAGAGATGGGAAAAATCTCCCACGGTGGAAATATAGTAAAATTCTCCGTCCACAGCCTTAAACGTCTGTCCTGCGCCGAATCTGGAATCGGAGCCCACGGAGGAGCCGCCGATGGAGGACTCATAAGGATGGATCAGCTTCATGGATCCATCCGCGAGATCCATATGGTAGAAGTCACAGTATTTCGTCGTATCTTTATAGGAGTCATCCGTTGCCGCAATGAGTGCAGTCTTTTCGTCTAAGAGGGAGACAACTCCGGTGCGCATGGAATCCGGCGCGATCAAGGTTTTCGTCTCTCCGGTGGAGAGGTTATAGAGATAAACGCCCGGACGGATCCCCATGACACTCTGTTTCCACGGATATGCCTTGTAGAGCAGGAGGTTTCCAAGGACAGAATACTGGGAGCAGTCGGTCCATTCGTCCGCTACGTAAGTGAGGTTACCGGATCCCATATCATAGATGGCGTAACGGTTCCTCTTCGCGTTCGTGTATCCCTGACCATTGCCCCAGAACGGAAGTTCGTCGAAGACCTCGTAGGATTTCTTTCTCGTATCCTTATAATTGTCATGGCGGATCGTCAGGAGGTAACGCCTGTCCGGGAGAAGACGGATCCCTGTGACGGAAGCCGGAACCGATGCGCGGCATGAGGCTTCGCCGCCGGACGGGGAGATTTCATAAAAGAAAGAAGTGCCGTTTTCTTTTTCCTTTTTAAGGGACGCAGTCCGGGCCGCAGGAAAGATCAGCGTATTTTCTGCTGTCCAGGACCAGATCTTCGCGTCACCGGCGCAGGTGACACGGGAGACAGTCTTCTTCCCGAGATCATACAGGTACAGGTCAGACAGATAGCCATTGGTCTCCCGGTCCGGTACGGATACCGTGAAGGCGATCTTCGTTCCATCGGGTGAGAAATGTGGGTTGCTCAAAAAACGGAACTTCAGGAATGTGTCGATCTCAATCTTCTTCATCGTCATGTCCTCCATAATTAGTATTTTGTAACAGGAAATCCGAGGAATTCCCTATTATACAAACAGGCACTAATGTGCCAATGATGCGCACTTGCGCAAAAATGCAGGTCAGATGCATCCATCCACAGAATCTGCCGGGCTGACCCCGGAAGATCATAGGCCGGAAGGCACTGGATCGCTATGAAATGAGTATAAATACTCAGAGTGGAATGTGTCAAGGAAAAGTGGAGCAGGGGTATCCGGAAAAAGCGCTTGCCATATCAGAAAAATGATGTTAGAATATTTTAGACTATGTATAATGCGCACGAAAAGATCCTTGGGACTGGTGCACGAGAGATAAAAAAGAGCGAGATGCGAAGAGAAAGGAAGCTGAACCGATGTCAGGACATAATAAATTTTCCAACATCAAACATAAGAAAGAGAAAAATGACGCAGCAAAGGGTAAGATCTTTACCGTAATCGGAAGAGAGATTGCTGTCGCAGTTAAAGAGGGCGGCGCTGATCCGGCTAACAACAGCAAGCTGCGTGATGTGATTGCAAAAGCGAAAGCAAACAACATGCCGAATGATACCATCGACCGCGGTATCAAGAAAGCAGCCGGTGACTTAAACTCCGTAAACTACGAAAACTTAACATACGAGGGATACGGTCCGAGCGGTGTTGCGATCATCGTTGACACACTGACTGACAACAAGAACCGTACCGCAGCAAACGTAAGAAGCGCCTTCACAAAGGGCGGCGGAAACGTAGGCGCACAGGGAAGCGTTTCCTTCATGTTCGACCGCAAGGGCCAGATCGTGATCGACAAAGAAGAGTGTGATATGGATGCCGACGAGCTCATGATGGCTGCACTCGATGCAGGCGCTGAGGATTTCTCCGAGGAGGAGGACAGCTACGAGGTTATCACAGATCCGGACAACTTCAGTGCAGTCCGCGAGGCTCTCGAGAAAGCCGGAATCCCGATGGTAGAGGCTGATATTACTATGATCCCGCAGAACTGGGTAGAACTTACTGACGAGGAAGCGATCAAGAAGATGCAGAGAATCCTTGATCTCCTTGACGAGGATGATGACGTACAGGCTGTATACCACAACTGGGATGAATAAAAAATCGTGATTGTGTATGTTGTGATCCCCTTTCACCAGAATTGTACTGATGAGAGGGGATTTCTTCATGTAACAGGAAAATCGGAGAGCGTGGAACTCTCCGGAGACAGGAGGGAGGAGTCCGTTATGACGGATATGAAGAAAAATATAAAAAGGACAGCAGTGCTTTCTGTGGTGCTGGTCCTGATGTTCGCGATAACCGTATTTGGCGCGGAGCAGACAGAAGAGTATGTGCCGGCGGTCTATGCGACGTTCTGGGCGCTCGTTCCGCCGGTCGTGGCGATCGGGCTGGCACTTATCACAAAAGAGGTGTACAGTTCCCTGTTCATCGGTGTTCTTATGGGTGGAATCCTGTATTCCGGTTTCAGCTTTGAGGGAACGATCACCCATATTTTTGAGGACGGAATGATAAACGTTCTCTCTGACAGCTACAATGTGGGAATCCTGATCTTCCTTGTGATCCTTGGCACGATGGTGTGCCTGATGAACCGGGCCGGCGGGTCGGCAGCATTCGGCCAGTTTGCGGCGGATCATATTAAGGGCCGCGTGGGCGCGGAGCTTGCGACGATCCTGCTGGGCTGTCTGATCTTTATCGACGATTATTTTAACTGCCTGACCGTGGGAAGCGTGATGCGCCCTGTGACAGACAAATTTAAAGTCTCAAGAGCAAAGCTCGCGTACCTGATTGACGCGACGGCAGCTCCGATCTGCATTATCGCGCCGATCTCTTCCTGGGCGGCCGCGGTTACCGGATTTGTTGAGGGCGAGGACGGATTTTCTATCTTCGTGCGGGCGATCCCATACAATTTTTACGCAATCCTGACGATCGTGATGATGATCGGAATGGTACTCTTACGGACAGAATTCGGCTCTATGAAATTCCATGAGAAGAATGCGCTCAAGGGGGACCTTTATACCACGCCGGGACGTCCGTATGACACGGAGAAACAGCCGGAGGTCTCTGTCAGGGGAACTGTTCTGGATCTTCTGATCCCGATCATATCCCTGATCATCTGCTGCATGATCGGTATGCTCTATACGGGTGGATTTTTCTCAGGAGAGGATTTTGTGACAGCCTTCTCCCAGAGTGACGCGTCCCTGGGACTTACGATGGGAAGCTTTTTCGGACTTTTGATCACCATCGGTCTCTATCAGGTGCGCCGGGTCCTGAAATTCTCTGAGTGCATGGCCTGCATTCCGGAAGGTTTTAAGTCCATGGTCCCGGCGATCATGATCCTGTCCTTCGCGTGGACACTGAAGGCGATGACGGACAGCCTCGGCGCAGATGTCTATGTGGCGACTGTGGTTGCGTCCAGCGCCCGTTCCTTCTTAAATTTCCTTCCGGCGATCATCTTCGTTGTGGGCTGCTTCCTGGCTTTCGCGACGGGAACATCCTGGGGAACCTTCGGGATCCTGATCCCGATCGTTGTTGCTGTGTTTGAAAACAGCAACCCGGATCTTATGATCATCTCCATCTCTGCCTGCATGGCAGGAGCTGTCTGCGGTGACCACTGTTCTCCAATCTCCGACACGACGATCATGGCATCCGCCGGAGCCCAGTGTGAACATGTAAACCATGTGACGACCCAGCTTCCGTATGCGGTCACGGCGGCGGCTGTGTCCTTCGTCTCCTACATTATCGCGGGCTTCGTACAGTCCGCATGGATTGCCCTGCCGATCGCCATTGCGCTTATGGTGGCCACAATGTTTGTGATCCGCGCAGTGAATGGAGTGCTGAAGTGAGAAGGCACTAACGTGCCAATGATGCGCACTCGCGCGAAGATGTAGATTGTCGCAAGCGACCGCACGAGGCGCGAGAATGTGCCAAGGCCCATTCTTTTTTATAAAAAATTGAAAGGACCTGCGGAATCTGCGGGTCCTTTTCCTTTTCTGTATGTTTCTGACGATATTTTCCGGTTGCTTTTTTTCCGGTTTCTGGTATAATAATTTCTGTTCCCGGGGTATGGCGTAGCTTGGTAGCGCGCTCGGCTGGGGGCCGAGAGGTCGCAGGTTCAAATCCTGTTGCCCCGATTTTTGATGAGCAGGAGCTGGAATGAACCAGCCCCTGCTTTTGCTTTACCGGTACAGCCAAAAGTTGCAAACAGAAACGGGAATTGCTATAATGAGAACAGTATAATGCCCTGCGGTCCCAATCCGTCGGGGATGAGAAACGGAAAGGTCAGATCATATATGAAACCAATCATTCTTTTATACCATCTGCCGGAAGGCGAGAGACTTGCGAAGATCAAGAGGGCGCTGTTCCCGCTTGGAATGAAGCTGCGGGCTGTGAAAAAGGAAGAGTATCTGGAACCGGTGGGATATCTTGCCGGGTTGAAGGAACTCGTGCCCTGTGGGGAGCTCTATACAGGAGATGACTTTGAAAAAGAGATGATGGTGATGGCGGGACTCACCTCGAGGCAGGTGGACATGGTGATCCTTGCGTTGAGAAAGACTGGGGCCGGACGGATCGACTACAAGGCAGTCCTTACGCCGACGAACCAGAGTTGGAACGCGCTGACATTATACGGGGAGCTTGCGAAGGAACACGCGAGAATGAACCGGTAGATCACAGATCACCGGGATCCGGAAAGGCTGACGATGAACCTGACTGTTTGACAGACCATAAAATGGAATGGAGGGATCGGTCCATGAGAGATGAGAAGAAACAGCAAAAAGAAGCTCTGAAGGAAGAAATGCTGAGACTCGGGAACCTTCAGCGGGAATGCAAAGAGGAAAAGATTCCTGTCTATATTACCTTTGACGGTTACGACGGTGCCGGAAAGGGCGTGCAGATCGGGCGGCTCATGCAGGCGCTGGATCCGAGAGGCTTTGACGTTTACACCGGAGATAAGGATACCGAGGAGGAAGCGCTCCGCCCGTTCCTCTGGCGGTTTGCGGTCCATGCCCCGGCGGATGGGCGGATCACGATCTATGACACAAGCTGGTACCGGAGGGTTCAGGCGGACCGGTTCGAGGGAAAGCTGAATGAAAAGAAAGCAGATGCCGCGTTTGAGGATATCTGCGCGTTTGAGAGATGCCTGGTGGACGGCGGAACCGTTCTCATCAAATTTTTTCTGGATATTTCCGAGAAGGAACAGGAAAAACGGTTTAAAAAACTTCTGGAATCAAAGGATACCGCGTGGCGCGTCACGGAGAAAGAACTTGCGAGAAATGCCCATTACGGAAAATATAAGAAGCTCAGCGATGAGATGATCAGGAGAACGGATACGCCTTACGCGCCCTGGTACGTGATCGACGCGAAGGAAAAGAGCGGGACGGCTCTGATGGTCATAAAGACGGTGGCAGATGTTCTGGAAAAGGCGCTTGAGAAAAAACGGGCGGGAAAAGAGGCGGAGATCTTTGAAAAACCGGTTCCGCCTGACAGATATGAAAAAGGGATCCTTGCAAAAGCGGACCTGACAAAGCGCCTTGAGGAGGCGGAATACCGGAAAAAACTGGACAAGCTCCAGAAAAGACTGGAAGTGCTCCACGGAGAACTCTACCGTCTGCGGATCCCGGTGATCCTTGGCTTTGAGGGCTGGGATGCCGCCGGAAAGGGAGGAGCGGTCAAACGTCTGACGAGCCATCTTGATCCCCGCGGATATAAGGTCTGCCCGACAGCATCCCCGAACGACGTGGAAAAATCCCATCACTATCTCTGGCGATTCTGGAATCATGTGCCGAAGGCAGGACACATCGCGATCTTCGACCGCACCTGGTACGGAAGAGTCATGGTGGAGCGGATCGAGGGCTTCTGTTCCGAGGAGGACTGGCACCATGCATATCGGGAGATCAACGAGATGGAAGCACATTTTGTGCACTCCGGAGCTCTTGTTTTAAAATTCTGGCTCCAGATCGACAAGGACGAGCAGGAGCGGCGGTTCAATGACCGGATGAAGAACCCGGAAAAACGGTGGAAGATCACGGACGAGGACTGGAGAAACAGGGAAAAGTGGGATGCTTACGTTCTTGCTGTGAATGAAATGCTGGAAAAGACCTCTACAAAGGATGCCCCCTGGATCGTTGTGGAAGGAAATTCCAAGTGGTATGCGCGAATCAAGGTCCTTGAAACTGTGGCGGATGCCATGGAAAAAAAGATAAAAGAAGTGGAAAAGAACAGAAAAAGATGAGCAAAGTAGTGATTATAGGCGGCGGGGCAGCGGGAATGGCTGCTGCCATCGGCGCCGCGGAGTGCGGACATGATGTCTCCGTTTATGAGAAAAATGAGAAGCTTGGAAAAAAGATCTATATCACGGGAAAAGGACGCTGCAATCTGACGAACGGCTGTGATACGGAGGACCTGTTCAGAAATATGGTCTCCAACGGCAAGTTCCTCTACAGTGCCATCTATGGATTCACAAACTTTGATATCGTGGATCTTGTGGAGGCAAACGGCTGCCCGGTGAAGGAAGAACGGGGAGCGAGAATGTTCCCGGTATCGGACCATGCTTCCGATGTGACGGGAGCCCTGGAGCGGAAGATGAAATCTCTGGGCGTAAAGATCTTCTTAAATGAACCGGTCAGGGATATCGTGATCAGGGACGAAAAGGCGGCAGGGATCATTCTGGAAAAGTCTGGAAAGAGTGTGGATGCCGATGCAGTGGTGATCGCCACAGGCGGACTTTCCTACCCGTCGACAGGTTCCACGGGAGACGGGTACCGTTTTGCAAAAGAGGCGGGCCACACGGTGACACCTCTGTCACCGGCGCTTGTTCCGTTCGTGTGTGCAGAAGATGATGTGAAAGAACTTCAGGGACTCTCCTTAAGAAACATCGAGGTGACTGTCTGGAACGGAAAGAAAGTGCTCTGGAAAGAGTTCGGCGAGATGCTGTTTACGCATTTTGGCGTCAGTGGGCCTGTCGTTTTGAGCGCCAGCAGCTATGCGGCGAAGATCATCAAAAAAACACCGCTCAGAATGGACATCGACCTGAAACCGGCACTCTCGAAAGAGCAGCTGGATGCGAGGATCCTGCGGGATTTCGATGAGGCGAAAAATAAGCAGTTTAAGAACTCCTTAAATCACCTCTTCCCGGCAAAGCTGATCCCGGTGATAATAGAGCGGAGCGGCATCGATCCGGAAAAACAGGTCAATGAGGTGACTGCGGAGGAGAGAAAACGTCTGGTGGACCTCACGAAAGCGTTTTCCGTGACACTCACAGGACTCCGGGGATACAATGAGGCGATCGTGACGCAGGGTGGAGTGAATGTGAAGGAAGTGAATCCGTCCACTATGGAATCGAAGAAGCTGCAGGGCCTCTATTTTGCGGGCGAGGTTCTGGATCTGGACGGTGTGACCGGCGGATTCAACCTTCAGATCGCCTGGTCGACCGGAATGCTGGCAGGCAGAAGCGTATAGAGCACCGGATCTGAGAAGCAACTTTGAACCCGTATGGCTGTAAAGATATAGAACCGTCACGAATAAATAAAAAATCTTGGAATAAACTAAGGGGAGAATAACATGTCTTTTAATGTAGCGATAGACGGACCGGCAGGAGCCGGAAAGAGCACCGTGGCAAAGTCTGTGGCAGCTCTGAAGAATTTTATCTATGTGGATACCGGAGCAATGTACCGGGCAATGGCGTTATATTTTCTGCGCCAGGGAATCGATAAGACCGACGAGAACGCTATCAACGCGGTACTTGACAAGGTGGAGATCACGATCTGCTACGAGGACGGCGCGCAGCAGGTAATATTAAACGGTGAGAATGTATCTGGCCTGATCCGCACCGAGGAGGTCGGAAACATGGCTTCAGCCACATCCGTCTACAAGAAGGTCCGTGAGAAACTCGTGGAACTCCAGAAAGACCTGGCAAAGAAGGCGGACGTGATCATGGACGGCCGCGACATCGGAACCTGTGTTCTGCCGGATGCCGATGTGAAGGTATATCTGACCGCAAGCTCCGCAGTCCGGGCGAAACGCCGCTATCATGAGCTTAAGGAGAAAGGAACAGCCTGCGATCTCGATGAGATCGAGAAGGACATCATCGATCGGGACTACCGGGATATGCACCGGGAGAATTCCCCGTTGAAACAGGCGGATGACGCCGTACTCCTTGACAGCTCCGACATGACGTTAAAAGAGGTCGTGGACACGATCACAGCGATGATCGATAAGAAGCAGGGTGCGTAAGATGGAAGTAACAGTTGCAAAGACAGCAGGCTTCTGCTTTGGTGTGAAGCGTGCCGTGGAAAAAGTATATGAGCAGATCGGAAAGTCGGAAAAACCGATCTACACCTACGGTCCCATTATCCACAACGAGCAGGTCGTCGGGGATCTCAGGGAAAAAGGCGTGGAGGTCATAGACTCCCTGGAAGAGTTAAAGACACTCCGTGACGCGGTCGTGGTGATTCGTTCCCACGGTGTCGGAAAAAATGTCTACGAGATCTTAAAGGAAAACGATGTGGAAATCGTGGATGCCACATGTCCCTATGTGAAAAAGATCCACCGGATCGTCGAAAAACAGTCAGCAGAAGGAAGAAAAGTTCTGATCATAGGCAGTGAGGACCATCCGGAGGTGCAGGGCATCAAGGGATGGGGAGATGAGCGGACAGCGGTCATCGAGGACATGGATGATTTTCTTAAGCTGCAGCTTCCGGAAAATGAGAAGCTTTGTATTGTATCCCAGACGACATTTAATTACAAGAAATTTCAAGATATAGTTGAAAAAATTTCTAAAACGAGGTATGATATAACTGTTTTAAATACGATTTGCAATGCAACACAGGAAAGACAAGTGGAAGCGATGAGGATAGCCTCGCAGGTGGACGTGATGCTGGTTATCGGCGGGAAACACAGCTCGAATACCCAGAAGCTATACGATATCTGCCGGAAGGAATGTAAAAACACCTATTACATCCAGACTCTGGGCGACTTTAATCCTGAATGTATTAGTTCTGTGCGCAGTGTAGGTATTACGGCCGGGGCGTCAACCCCAAACAATATTATCGAGGAGGTTCATACTAAATGTCAGAGTTAAGTTTTGAACAAATGTTAGAAGAATCATTAAAAACAATACGTACAGGAGAGGTTGTCACCGGTAAGGTCATTGACGTAAAAGAAGACGAAATCGTTTTAAATATTGGTTACAAGTCTGATGGCATCATTACCCGCAGTGAATACACAAACGAGTCCAACGTAGACTTAAGAAATCTTGTACATGTTGGTGACGAGATGGAAGCCAAAGTCGTAAAGGTGAACGACGGTGAAGGTCAGGTCGCTCTTTCCTACAAGAGACTGGCTGCAGACAGAGGAAATAAGAGACTTGAGGAGGCATTTGAGAACCACGAGGTTCTTACAGCAAAGGTTTCCCAGGTTCTTGACGGCGGTTTAAGTGTGATCGTGGACGAAGCTAGAATCTTTATCCCGGCAAGCCTTGTATCCGACGTATATGAGAAAGATTTATCCAAATATGCTGATAAAGAGATCGAATTCGTTATCACAGAGTTCAATCCGAGAAGAAGAAGAGTCATCGGCGACCGCAAGCAGCTTATCGTTGCTAAGAAGGCTGAGATGCAGAAAGCTCTCTTCGAGAAGATCCATGTAGGTGACAAGGTAGAAGGAACTGTTAAGAACGTAACTGATTTCGGTGCATTCATCGATCTTGGCGGCGCTGACGGTTTACTCCACATCTCCGAGATGTCCTGGGGCAGAATCGAGAACCCGAAGAAGGTCTTCAAGGTTGGCGATAAGGTAACAGCTCTCATCAAAGACATCAACGGTGAGAAGATTGCCCTTTCCATGAAGTTCCCGGAGACAAATCCGTGGGCTGACGCTGCTGAGAAGTACGCAGTAGGCAACGTAGTTACAGGTAAGGTAGCTCGTATGACTGACTTCGGCGCATTCGTTGAGCTTGAGCCGGGCGTAGACGCTCTGCTTCATGTATCCCAGATCTCCAGAGAGCACGTTGCTAAGCCGGCTGATGTACTTTCCATCGGTCAGGAGATCACTGCTAAGATCGTTGATTTCAACGAGGCAGACAGAAAGATCAGCTTAAGCATGAAGGCTCTTGAGGCTGACAACGCACAGGAGCAGACAGAGGAGTAATCCGAAGGTGATGCTTAAATAAGAATTTTCGAGGACATCGTTCTTTACGGGCGATGTCCTTTTTGCGTGACAGGACACATTCATTTTTATAAACAGTGAGTCAAATTTCATGCCTGCGTGGGTCTGCGGCATTGTCATGCGTTGGAGTTATTTTTCGATGCCGATCGAAACGGATTTCAGAGGCCGCGAAGCCTGCCGCAGAAATGCCGCAAATTGTGTCCACACTACAAAAATGCGTAAGAGATTTGTAATTGAAATCATAGTGTAATCTCAAGGTTTGTATGTTAAGATAACCGTACAAAAGCAAAAGACGGCGGAAGAACCTGAAAAGTTACTGTGAACAGTAACCTTGGAAAATCAGGACGGCCGCAAATCGGTATTTGAAGGAGAACGCTGTAAAACAATGCAGTCCGGCAAAGACCGATACAAGAGAACAGGAGGAATTTTATTATGACGAAAAATATGAAAAGAATGACAGCGCTGGCCTGTGCGGCCATGATGATCGCATCTATGGGGATCACCGGATGCGGCAAGGCGGATGGACAGATAAAGGAGGAGATAAAAACGACAGCTGTTGAGACTCCTGCAGGAACTGAGACATCTGCGACTACGGAAAACGAGGCGGGAAAACTTCCGGACGGTACCGGTCAGGAAAGTGGAGCGGCAGACACGGAGTCCGCGAGTGAGTCTGATCCGATGATGGGAACGATCGTTTCTGTGGAAGATGGACAGCTTACGATGCATCGCCAGGATAATGGATTTGATGAGGATGTTGTAATTACGATCGCAGAGGATACGAAGGTTCTGGAAGCAGAGAATGGTTATCCGGTGGAACTCAGTGATCTGAAAGAAGGAAATACCATCAGCGCTTATGTAGACGAGGCAATGACGTTGAGCCTTCCGCCGATCGCAAATGGTCTGCTGATCTTAGTACAGGCAGAGGGATATGATTTCCCGAGATACACGAAGGTAAAGGAATTGATGGCTGCAAATACAGAAGGTGAGCGGATCCTCACAGCCGAGAATGGGATCAATTACATGATTACCACTGAAACAAGACTTCTTCCATATCTGACAAGAAATATTGTCTCCGAGGAAGACCTCACAGAAGGAACCGAGATCCTGATCTGGAATGATGAGAACGGAAATAAAGCAGAAAAGATCGTCGTGTTCCAGGGTGAGAATGGATACGCAAAATAAATAATGGGATCTTGCTAGAAAACAATCTGTATGAAAATGCCGGACAGCGGGCATACTCTCCTTATGGAAGGAGCGTGAGCCTGTGTCGAAGAAAAAAAGAGAACCGGTGGATCCGGAGCACTTAAAGCCGGAGGACCGGATGAAATTCGAGATCGCGAAGGAGCTGGGGCTGGCGGACAAGGTAATCGCCGGTGGCTGGCGGTGTCTTACCGCAAAAGAGAGCGGCAGGATCGGCGGTCTTGTGACAAAAAAGAAGAGAGAAATGTCCGCAAAAACGCAGGACAAGGAGAATTCAGGGGAAAACTGCCATTGAAACAATGGCGGTTTTCTTTTATAATTAGGGGAGAGAGAGGCAGCAGTTCAACGATATGGAAAAATCAGATCTCGGAAGGGAATCAATTATGAATATATCGCTTATTTGTTTTACGAGAGACGGATTTGAGACGATGAAGCGGATCAATGACACCCTTTCCGGAGCTTCTGAAGCTTTCGCGAATGCGTCCTGTCCGGAACATCGTGATAGGAGCGCAAAGACCGAGGACAGATCCTGTGAGGGGGGTACTCTGTATCAGTTTCTGTGGATCGCCGGGCGGTACGCGCTCCAGCTTGCGGCGACGGATGCCGGAGTGCCTTATCAGGCAGTGCCGGAGGGCGGACTTTCGGAGTGGACGAAGGAGGCTTTTCTGCGGGACGATGCTCTTATTTTTGTGGGTGCCTGTGGGATCGCGGTGCGCTCCATTGCGCCATATGTGCGGGATAAATTTCAGGACCCTGCGGTGGTCTGTGTGGATGAGGCGGGACAGTTTGTGATCCCGCTTCTCTCCGGACATGTGGGCGGAGCGAACCGGCTGGCGGAAATGGTGGCTTCCGGGATCGGAGCAGTGCCGGTGGTGACGACGGCGACGGATGTGGAGAAGAAATTTGCGGTGGACGTGTTCGCAAAGGATCATGGATTTGTGATCACGGACCGGAAACTTGCGAAGGAGATTTCGGCTGATATCCTTGCGGGTGAGCCGGTGGGAGTGTTCTCAGATTTCGGATTTTCAGCGTGGAAGAAGATTCCGGAGGGACTTTTTGAGGATCGGATCTGTAAGCGGAATCTCTGGATTACGGTGTCCGGAAAAGAAAAGAAAGGGATTCCGGAGAACCGCGTCCTGCGCCTGATCCCACGGTGTGTGGCGCTTGGAATCGGCTGTAAACGCGGGACACCTGTTGAGAAGATCCGGACTGCGGTGGAAAGTGCGATGGAGCGGAACGGGATCGATCTGCGAAGCGTCTTTGCGGCGGCGAGCATCGACATCAAGAAGCAGGAGCAGGGACTCATCGAATTCGCAAAGGAACTTCAGGTGCCGTTTCTGACATTTTCCAGTGAGGAGTTAAATGGACAGCCGGGGGATTTCCCGGAGTCGGAATTTGTGCAAAAGACCACGGGAACCGGAAATGTCTGTGAGCGGTCCGCAGTGGCTGCGTGCAGGCTGGGCGTGAGAGCTTCTGAGTGCAGGATCCTGATCCATAAGGAAGCGGAGGACGGCGTGACAGTGGCCGCAGCGTATTATATGATCGGAAAGTCCGGAGAAAATGCGGATCGGGAAGAAAAATCGAGAGGATAGAGTAGAAAGAATATGATGATCCTGATAAATGGGGGAAGCTCCAGCGGAAAGTCCGCATTTGCAGAGACCCTGATCGTAGAACAGGCAAAGAAAGAAGAGGTGATGGCGGAAGCCGCCGGAAAATCGATGCGCGGCGGCGCCCGGAAAACGGATCTGCGCCATCAGCCGTCCTTCTATCTTGCAACCATGATCGCCTGGGACGAGGAGTGCAGGGAGCGGATCCGAAAACACCGCAAAATGCGGGAAAAAAAGAATTTTATGACCATCGAGTGCCCTGTGGACCTTTCGAAGGCGGAGGTCCCTGCCAGGAGCCGGTGTCTGTTAGAGTGTGTTTCCAACCTTGCGGCGAACGAGATGTACCGCCGGGACATGGAAGATCCGGAGAATGGCGCGATGGAACGGACATTGGAAGGAATCAGGATGATCAGAAAAAATGCGGACTTTCTGGTAGTCGTGACAAATGATGTGTCCGGGGATCAGGGGCCGTACTCGGAGGAGACGGAAGCGTACCGGAAGCTGTTGGGCGGAATCAACTGTGCGTTGGCCGGGGAGGCGGATGAAGTGTACGAGGTGATCTGCGGTGAGCCGGTGATGGTGAAGAAAAAGAAGAGGGAAGATACGGAAGTGGAAGAGAGAAGAACGGATCGATCTGTGGATCGTCAGAGAGGGATCAGGCTTTTTGTAGGAGGCGCGTATCAGGGGAAATCAAACCTTGCGATGCGTGAGGCGGTGACGGAAGAAAACCGCTTCATTCTTGTGGCAGACGGCGAACAGTCACCGTTGGAAGACGCGTTTGATTCGGAGGCTGTTCTGAATCTTCATATCTATATTCGAAGGCTGATAGACACAGTACTGGGTGAGTATGACGCGAAGAGAGAGGATGACAGAGTGTTCTGCGACAGTATCCGCAGTGAAATCAATGAGAGAACTGAAGCTGTGAGGGATCCGGCTGAAAGAACATCTGCCGGAGAAACAAAGATGGTCAGAGTGCAGACGAAAGAAACGGAAGATATCGAGATCCGGATCGAAGAGGTCATGTACCGGTATCTGGATATGATCCTTGAGAAGAATCCCAACGCAGTCATCACCTGCGACGAGATCGGCTGCGGAATTGTTCCCATCGATAAAACAGACCGCCTGTGGCGGGAGATGAGTGGGGACGCCTGCCAGTATCTGGCGGCGCGGGCGGTGAAGGTATGCCGCGTTGTCTGCGGGATCCCGATGGCTTTAAAGGGCGGTGAGACATGATGGAGTACGGACACGGCGGTGATATCTACCGGAACCGGAATGTGGAGCTGGATTTCTCGGTCAACGTAAATCCCTTGGGAATGCCAAATTTTGTCTGGGAGGCAGCCCAGAGGAGCATTGCCTTCTGTACAGGATATCCGGACAGCTCCTGCGAAAACCTGCGGGGACGGTTGTCAGAGCTTACCGGTGTCCCGGAAGATCAGATGATCTTCGGAAACGGGGCGGCGGAATTGATCTTCCGGCTGGTACAGGAGGTACGGCCGAAAAAGGCAGTGATCCCTGCGCCATCTTTCGCGGAGTATGAAACGGCGTTGAGATCCTGTGGGACAGAAATCGCTTTTTTCTATTTAAAAGAGGCGGAATCTTTTTTCTTAAACGTATCGGAATTTCTGGATTTTTTGAGAACAGAGCAGCCGGAGATCATATTTTTATGCACTCCGGCGAATCCCACAGGGGCCATGATCCGTCAGGCAGATCTTTCAAAAATCTTAGACTACTGCAAGAAACATGGGATCCTGCTGGTTCTGGACGAATGCTTTGTGGAATTCCTTGATGAGGAGCGAAGCTGCGGCTGTATCCGTGAATTTCTCGACTGGGAGACCGGAAGACCGGAACATGGCGGAAGCTTATTTCTTCTCCGGGCATTCACAAAGACATATGCCATGGCGGGACTGCGGCTGGGATATGGATTCTGTACGAGCAGGGAGCTCTTAGAACGGATGGAGGAGAACTGGCAGCCTTGGAGTGTTTCGATCCCGGCGCAGGAGGCGGGATATGCGGCACTTTCGGAAGAACGGATTCCTTTTTTGAAAAAGATGCGGGAGACGGTGGCGAAAGAACGGCAGTATCTTTCTGACGGACTGACGAAAGCAGGCTTCACGGTATTCCACTCGGACGCGAATTTCCTCCTGTTTAAGGACTTCAAGACCGGTCAGGAATCCTGGCTGTACGAATATTTTCTGGAACGGGGGATCCTGATCCGGTCATGCAGGAATTACAGACTGCTTGACAGACGATTTTACAGGATCTGCGTCCGCTCCCATGAAGAAAACCGGGAATTCCTGGAGATATTAAAGGACTACAGGTAGATCATCCGGAGGGAAAACGCAGCTGTTGGAAGAAAACGAAAGATACGTTGGAAAATGACAGAAGGAAAAAGAAATTTTCTGTATGTTTATAAGCAAAAATAATATAAAATCGTAAAAAAATTATATGAATTGCCTGTTGCTAAAATTCGACAAAGCTGTTATACTCTACTGTAATAACTGGAACTGACGTTATGACGGTTTTTAGTTATATTTTTTTTAAACATAATAAAACAGAAGAAAGAGAGGGAACCATAAAATGGGTAAGATCATTGGTGATGGTATTACATTTGATGATGTGCTCCTTGTACCTGCATATTCTGAAGTAATCCCAAATCAGGTTGATGTTTCAACACACCTGACAAAGAAAGTCAAACTCAATATTCCATTTATGAGTGCCGGCATGGATACCGTTACTGAGCACCGCATGGCGATCGCTATGGCGCGACAGGGCGGAATCGGTATCATTCACAAAAACATGTCGATCGAGGCGCAGGCTGAAGAGGTAGATAAGGTAAAACGTTCTGAAAACGGAGTAATCACAGACCCATTTTATTTGTCCCCGGAACATACATTAAAAGATGCAGATGAGCTGATGGCAAAATTCCGCATTTCCGGTGTTCCGATCACTGAGGGTAAAAAGCTCGTCGGAATCATCACAAACCGTGATCTGAAATTTGAGGAAGATTATTCCAAGAAGATCAAAGAGTGCATGACTTCCGAGCATCTGGTTACAGCTAAAGAAGGCGTAACCATGGAAGAAGCAAAGCGCATTCTTGCAAAGGCAAGAGTCGAGAAGCTTCCGATCGTCGATGAAAACTTTAACTTAAAAGGACTCATTACGATCAAAGATATCGAGAAACAGATCAAGTATCCGAACTCCGCAAAGGATGACCACGGAAGACTTCTCTGCGGTGCTGCAATCGGAATCACAGCAAATGTTCTTGAGAGAACGGAAGCCCTTGTAAATGCAAAGGTCGATGTTGTTGTTCTCGACTCTGCGCACGGACACTCTGCGAACGTTATCAACTGCGTAAAGATGATCAAGGAGAAATTCCCGGATCTTCAGGTAATCGCCGGTAACGTTGCAACGGGTGAGGCTACAAGAGCCCTGATCGAGGCCGGCGTTGACGCTGTCAAGGTTGGTATCGGACCGGGATCGATCTGTACGACGCGTGTCGTTGCAGGTATCGGTGTTCCGCAGATCACTGCGGTTATGGACTGCTATGCAGTTGCGAAGGAGTACGGTATTCCGATCATCGCCGACGGCGGTATCAAGTATTCCGGAGATGTTACAAAGGCTCTCGCAGCCGGCGGTAATGTCTGCATGATGGGATCCATGTTCGCGGGCTGCGATGAGAGCCCGGGAGACTTCGAACTTTATCAGGGAAGAAAATATAAAGTTTACCGTGGAATGGGATCTATTTCTGCTATGGAGAACGGCAGTAAGGACCGTTACTTCCAGTCGAACGCGAAGAAGCTTGTTCCGGAAGGCGTTGAAGGACGTGTTGCTTACAAGGGATTCGTTGAGGATACCGTATTCCAGATGCTGGGCGGTCTTCGTGCCGGTATGGGATATTGCGGTGCTCATGATATCAAAGAGCTTCAGGAGAACAGTCATTTTGTTAAGATCTCCGCAGCCGCACTCCGCGAGAGCCATCCGCATGATATCCACATCACAAAAGAGGCTCCGAACTACAGCGTAGACGAATAATTTTAATCCCGAGAGGGCAGCAAAAGGCTGTACAGGCGGCGGAAACGCTGTTCCCTGCACAGCCTTTTTTCAGACTGACGTTGCCGTTTCTGGCGCTTTTTATCATGCGCCTGTTAAATGCAGATCCGATCATGACATTATTTATATAGGTTTACCTGGGGTCCCAGGAGAAAGGGAAAACGGCTGAATTTTAAGGAAAAGCCGGAATAAAAGAAGTTTTATGAGTATTTTAAATGTAGAACACCTGAGCCATGGTTTCGGAGACCGGGCTATCTTTACGGACGTTTCTTTCCGCCTGTTAAAGGGGGAACATATCGGTCTCATCGGAGCAAACGGTGAGGGAAAGTCCACATTTATGAATATCATCACCGGAAAGATGATGCCGGATGAGGGAAAGGTTGAGTGGTCAAAAAATGTCCGTGTGGGCTACTTAGACCAGCATACCGTGCTTGAGAAGGGTATGACGATCCGCGACGTGCTTAAGAGTGCCTTTTCCTTCCTCTTTGAGATGGAGGAGAAGATGAACGACATCTGCGCGAAGATGGGAGATGCGTCCGAGGATGAGATGAACGCCATGATGGAGGAGCTGGGAACGATCCAGGACCTTCTGATGGCGCATGATTTCTATATTATCGACTCCAAAGTGGAGGAGATCGGACGCGCCTTCGGTCTCGATGAGATCGGACTTGACAAGGATGTTGACGAGCTCTCCGGCGGACAGAGAACGAAGGTCCTCCTCGGAAAACTTCTTCTTGAGAAGCCGGATATCCTGCTCCTCGACGAGCCGACAAACTATCTGGATGTACAGCATATCGAGTGGCTGAAGCGGTATCTTCAGGATTACGAGAACGCTTTTATCCTGATCTCCCACGATATCCCGTTTTTAAACAGCGTGGTAAACCTGATCTACCATATGGAGAACCAGAAGCTTGACCGCTATGTGGGTGACTATGACCGGTTCATGGAAGTCTACGAGATGAAAAAGAGCCAGTTGGAGGCAGCTTACAACCGCCAGCAGGCGGAGATCGCGAAGCTTCAGGATTTCGTTGCGAGAAACAAGGCCCGTGTTGCGACGAGAAACATGGCGATGTCGAGACAGAAGAAGCTGGACAAAATGGAGGTCATCGAGCTTGCAAAGGAAAAACCGAAGCCGGAGTTCCATTTCCTGAATGCAAGGGCAACCGGAAAACTGATCTTTGAGACGAAGGATCTTGTGATCGGTTATGATGAACCACTTTCAAAACCGCTTAATTTCCTCATGGAGCGCGGCGAGAAGATCGCGGTCATTGGTGCGAATGGTATCGGAAAAACTACCTTTTTAAAGAGCATTCAGGGGTTGATCCCGGCGATCTCCGGAACCGTTGAGGTCGGTGACTATCAGTTCCCGGGTTACTTCGAGCAGGAGATGGCACCGGGAAATACGACGACCTGTATCGAGGAGATCTGGAAGGAGTTTCCGTCCTACACCCAGTACGAAGTCCGCTCTGCCCTTGCAAAGTGCGGCCTGACTACAAAGAATATCGAGAGCCAGGTCCGCGTCCTCTCCGGTGGTGAGCAGGCGAAGGTCCGCCTCTGCAAGCTTATGAACCGGGAGACCAACGTTCTGCTTCTCGACGAGCCGACGAACCATCTGGATGTGGATGCGAAGGACGAGCTTAAGAGAGCGCTTTCGGAGTACAAAGGAGCAGTCCTCATCATCTGCCACGAGCCGGAGTTCTATGACGGACTGGTGTCAAAGGTTTGGGATCTCAGTAAGTGGTCGTTAAAGATTTGATATGTTTACAATTGAAGAAATCCGTGCCCTGCATAACGAAATCTGCAGGACACGGATTTTTTGTGCAATAAGAAATTCCGAGGAATTCCCCATTGCACAAAAGGCACATTCTTTTTTAAGACGATTCATCGCTGGCTTTTCTCTGTATGCGGCAGCCGTCCCCGCAGAAACCGCTTTTTGATCTCCGGCCACGAAAACGGGATCAGCGGATAGATATAGCTCTTTCCGGCGATGGTGCGGTTGAATACGATGGAGCAGACGGCGATGGCGGTGCCGAGGATGAAGCCCCAGACGTTTAAGAGGGAGGTCAGGATCAGCAGGATCACACGCATGAATTTTAGCGCGTAACCCATCTCGAAGCTTGCCTGAGAGTAATTGGCTATGGTGACAAACGCCATGTAGAGCATGGTTTCGGAATTGAACCAGCCGGATTTTACAGAATATTCGCCGAGAACAATACCGGCGATAACACTTAACGGTGTGGTCAGCATGCTGGGCGTATTGACAGCGGCGAGGCGCAGGCCGTCGATGGCAAATTCCAGGATCAGGAGTTGGAAGATCAGCGGCACATACATGTCATCCGCCAGCTTGATAAACTCCAGCCAGCCTGGGATCCAGTTCTGGTTCTGCATAAAGAGAAGCCACACCGGGGTCAGAAACAGGGTGAGGAAGGAGACTGTCATCCTGGAGAGACGCAGGTAGGTTCCGGTCACCGGCGGGAAGTAGTAGTCATCTGCCTCCTCGATAATATCGAAGACTGAGGACGGCAGGATCATGCAGGCGGGGGAATTGTCAACAAGGATGACGATGTTTCCCTCCAGAATAGACGCCGCAGCCGTGTCCGGACGTTCAGAAAAACGGAATTTTGGGAACGGGTTGAACCATTTGTGGGGAAAGATACATTCTGCCAGACTTTCCTGATTCATAGTCAGAGCATCTACATGCAGATTTTCGATGCGGTCCTTGATCTTATTTAGCAGGTCCTCGTCCACACGACGTTTCATGTAACAGATCGCAATGTCTGTGTGGGAGCTTTCTCCGGTCTGCATGATCTCCACCGTGAGATTCACGTCCCGGATCCGGCGGCGGATCAGGGCGGTATTGAAGATCATGGTTTCCACGAAGCCATCCCGGGAGCCTCGGAGCACCTTGTCTTTTTCGGGCTCCGAGACCCCGCGGGCCGGGTAAGTACGGCAGTCGATGAGGATCACCCGGTCATACCCGTCGATCAGGAGACAGGAGAGGCCGGAGAGGAGTTGTGTAAAGATATTTTTATCATCGGTCTCCACGGTGGTCTCGCCGTAATGGACGTACTGCTTTGCGAAATCATGGGCAGATGATGGGAACGAGTCCGGTTTTACGGAGGCGAAATCCTGCATCAGGCGCAGAAGGATCTCGTCCTTTGTGAAGCCGTCAATGAAGTACAGGCAGGCTTTTTTGTCCGCAATAGTGAGAGTGTGGTAGACGATATCGAAGTTTTTTTGGACATCCAGGATCTCGTGAAAGCGGGAGATGTTCTGATCGAAATTGGATGAAATGTTCATGGATATCATGTCCTTTCAAGAGTTATGATGATGTAGAGTGTTGCAAGCGACCGCGCTCGGTGCGAGAATGTGCCAAGGTACATTTCTTTTAAAAAGCAGACCCGGTGATCAATAATCGAAAGGGGCAGTCATGAGTCACGTGAAGGGGGAGTGATTCCTTCAGACGATATTTTGCAGATATTATTTCAAAAAAACATGAAATTATACGGGAGATACCTGCGGCCTGCAAACCGCCGAAAATGCGTACTGTATACAAAGTTCCAATTCCACTGGGCAGAACCACCATAGAATAGATTGTTTTTTTGTAAAAACAACGAATCTGCTTTTCCCCAGCGGACATTTGTGCGGAAGATAGTAAATATATACAATAAAATTGTGCAAATTTAACTATATTTACCATAGCATTTCCGGTAATATTTTGTTATACTGCATAAGCATTGAAATTGAAGGGGTATCAATTTCGAGGAACTGTATAATGCAAGGAAATTGTACGTGAATGAAAGGCTGTGCTCAGTGGGGGAGCACAGCCTTTCGCCGTTTAAGCGCTGCCCGTATGCAGTTCAGCGAATGTGAGTGCTTATGCAGGCAAGAGTGCAGCGCACACATATTTGCCAGACTGACGCATGGTCGGACTATTCATGAAATATTTCTTAAACAGATGAAAATCCATAGCCCTTTTCAGAAAAAAAGTGTATAATAAAAAGTAATCATTCAGCCATACGGAAATTTTCAAAACAATAGAAAGCCCGTTTATGACTGAATTGTTGTATAACGGCATATATTCCCAAACTGACTGAAATTCTGCGCTGCAGCGCGGCTATCAAAGTCGGAATGTAATAAGGAGAACAAAAATGAAAGACGGATTTATCCGGGTGGCGGCGGCCACCCCAGATTTAAAGGTTGCAGATCCTGTGTTTAACCGGGAACAGACCTGGAAGATGATGCAGGAGGCAGCATCCCGGGATGTAAAGATCCTGGTGTTCCCGGAGCTCGGTCTCACCGGATACACCTGCAGTGACCTGTTTCTGCAGGACACCCTGATCGATCAGGCGAAGGAAGAACTCTTATGGCTCTTAGACGCATCAAAGGATATGGATATGCTGACCTTCATCGGACTTCCGTGGATGAAGGACGGAAAACTCTACAACGTAGCGGCTGCCATCAAGGATGGCGAGCTTTTAGGCCTTGTTCCGAAGAGACATCTTCCGAACTATTCTGAATTCTATGAGCTACGCCATTTCAACCCGGGTCCGGTAAAACCGGATGTGGTAGAGTGGGGAGAGAGCCTGATCCCGTTTGGAAGCAAGATCCTGTTCCGCTGCACGAATATCCCGGAACTCATAGTCGCCGCAGAACTCTGCGAGGACGTATGGACGATGGATCCACCGAGCGTCTCCCACGCGAAAGCCGGAGCTACCGTGATCGCAAACTGCTCCGCCAGCGATGAGACCACAGGAAAAGCGGGATACCGTGAGACACTGATCGCCGGACAGTCTGCCCGCCTCGTATGTGCGTACATCTATGCCAATGCCGGAGAGGGCGAGTCCACCCAGGACCTCGTCTTCGGCGGACATGATATCATTGCCGAGAACGGAAATATCCTTGCGGAATCCGAGCGTTTCAAAAACGGCATGATCACGGCGGACATCGATCTTTACAGACTTAAAAACGAGAGAAGAAGAATGACCACATGTCAGCCGGGTGCGGAGACTGAGGACTATGATTACATGGACTTCACCTTAAACAAAACGGAGCTCACATTAAAACGCTATATCGATCCGGCACCTTTCGTTCCGTCAAACGAGAAAGAGAGAACCGCCCGCTGTGAGGAGATCTTAACGATCCAGGCCATGGGCTTAAAGAAACGTCTCGCCCACACCGGTGCCAAGAGCGCAGTTGTAGGAATCTCCGGCGGACTCGACTCCACCCTGGCACTTCTCATCACAGCGAGAGCCTTCGATATGCTTGGCATTCCGAGAGAAAATATCCTCTCCGTCACGATGCCGTGCTTCGGAACTACGGACAGAACCTACAACAACGCAGTCACGCTCACAAAGAAGCTGGGTGCGACATTAAGAGAGGTAAATATAAGAAAAGCAGTTTCCACCCACTTCGAGGATATCGGACATGATCCGGCGATCCATGATGTGACTTACGAGAACTCCCAGGCAAGATACCGCACCCTGATCCTCATGGACCTTGCGAACAAGACGAACGGCATGGTCATCGGAACAGGAGATATGTCTGAGCTGGCTCTTGGCTGGGCGACCTACAACGGCGACCACATGTCCATGTACGGCGTGAACGCGTCTGTTCCGAAGACGCTTGTCCGTCATCTTGTCCGCTACTACGCGGATACCTGCGGCGACAAGGCCTTGGCAGATGTACTCAACGATGTTCTCGATACCCCGGTGAGCCCGGAGCTTCTGCCGCCGGAGGACGGAAAGATCTCCCAGAAGACGGAGGACCTGGTCGGACCTTACGAGCTTCACGATTTCTTCCTCTATTATATTCTCCGTTACGGTTATCATCCGGCGAAGATCTACCGCCTGGCGAAGATCGCTTTCGCGGGAGTTTACGAGGACAAGGTGATCTACAAGTGGTTAAATACCTTCTACCGCCGGTTCTTCGCACAGCAGTTCAAGCGTTCCTGCCTGCCGGACGGCCCGAAGGTCGGATCTGTTGCGGTTTCTCCGAGAGGTGATCTCAGAATGCCGAGCGACGCAGCGAGACGGATCTGGATGGATGAAGTGGAGAAACTTGACCCGGAGGAAGGGAGATGATCACAAGCACAAAAAATGACCAGGTAAAAGCAGTCATTGAATTAAAGAAAAAAGCGAGAGCGAGAAATGAGCAGGGACTTTTCGTCGTCGAGGGAGTGCGGATGGCCGCTGAGCTCCCGAAGGATCAGGTTAAAAGTATCTATGTTTCTGAAACTTTCGCGAAAAATCCGGAGAATGCCGCAATTCTTGCGGAGTACCCGGGATACGAACTTGTCAGCGACTCTGTGTTTGCGGTGATGTCCGACACGCAGACGCCCCAGGGTGTGCTGGCACTTGTCAGACAGTTTTCCTACGGAATGGACGAGCTCTTAAAGAGTGACCGTCCAGCTCATCTGATGGTGCTGGAAAATCTTCAGGATCCAGGAAACCTGGGAACGATCCTGAGAGCCGGAGAGGGCGCGGGGATCACGGGACTCATTATGAGCCGTGATACTGTGGATATCTACAACCCGAAGGTGATCCGTTCCACCATGGGATCCGTATTCCGTGTCCCGTTCTTCTACACGGACGATCTGGAGCAGACCGTTCTGGATCTGAAAGCGCGGGGGATCCGGGTATTTGCGGCCCATCTCGCAGGAAAGAATAATTACGAGCAGGAAGATTATACTGGTAATACGGCGTTCCTGATCGGAAATGAGGGAAACGGGCTGACGGAAAAGCTTTCCAACATGGCAGACACCTGGGTGAAGATCCCCATGGCCGGAAAGGTGGAGTCGTTAAATGCCGCCATCGCTGCATCGATCCTGATGTTTGAGACGGCAAGACAGCGGCGCGCATAAAGGAGTGATTTTATGGATATGATCGGATGGCTGGTGGCCTTTGTAATTCTGATCGGAATCGAGGCGGCGACCATGGCGCTTACGACGATCTGGTTTGCGGGCGGGGCTGTGTTCGCGTTTTTTGCTGCGGTACTGGAATTTTCCGTGCAGTCGCAGCTTGTGGTGTTCCTGATCGTATCGTTTGTCCTTCTTCTCTTTACAAGACCGCTCGCTATCCGGTTCGTCAACCGGGAGACCGTGAAGACGAATGTGGACGGGCTGATCGGAAGAAAGGCAAAAGTGATCAAAAAAATCGACAACAATGAGCCGTCCGGAGCCGCTGTCATCGACGGCCAGGAGTGGACGGCGAGATCCGCGGATGAAGCGGTGACGATCCCGGTGGGGACCCATGTGGTCATAAAGGAAGTCCGGGGCGTGAAGCTCATTGTGGAGATGATTCCAGAAACAGAGAATAGGAACTGATAAAAAGTTTCCGGCTTGCTCATAGTAATATGAATGGGCTGAAGAAAAAAATGGGGGATAAAGATAATCCCCCATAAAAACATAAAGGAGGACATAAATATGCCAACAATTTTAGTATTAGTACTGATCTTTATCATTCTGCTGATCCTCGTTTCCTGCATCCGCATCGTGCCCCAGGCACAGGCGATGGTAGTGGAGAGACTCGGCGCGTACCTTGAGACATGGAATGTGGGAATCCACTTCAAAGTTCCGTTTATTGACCGCGTTGCAAAGCGGGTCCTCTTAAAAGAGCAGGTCGTTGACTTCGCTCCGCAGCCGGTGATCACAAAGGATAACGTCACCATGAAGATCGATACGGTCGTGTTCTTCCAGATCACAGACCCGAAGCTCTACGCATACGGTGTTGAGAACCCGATCATGGCCATCGAGAATCTGACAGCCACCACGCTTCGAAACATCATCGGTGACCTGGAGCTCGACCAGACCTTAACTTCCCGTGAGACCATCAACACAAAGATGCGTTCCGCCCTGGATGTTGCCACGGACCCGTGGGGCATCAAGGTAAACCGTGTGGAGTTAAAGAATATCATTCCGCCGGCAGCGATCCAGGATGCCATGGAGAAACAGATGAAGGCAGAGCGTGAGCGCCGTGAGGCGATCCTTCGTGCGGAAGGTGAGAAGAAGTCCACGATCCTCGTGGCAGAGGGTAAGAAACAGTCCGCGATCCTCGACGCGGAGGCAGATAAGCAGGCAGCGATCCTTCACGCGGAGGCGGAGAAGGAGAAACGGATCCGCGAGGCAGAAGGCCAGGCGGAGGCGATCATCAAGATCCAGCAGGCGAACGCCGATGGTATCCGCATGATCAAGGAAGCCGGAGCAGACCAGACAGTTTTGCAGTTAAAGAGTCTTGAGGCGTTCGCGAAGGCGGCAGACGGCAAGGCAACAAAGATCATCATCCCGTCTGAGATCCAATCCCTCGCAGGTCTTGTGACAAGTGTAACGGAGATCGCAAAAAAGAGTGAAACTGAGAATTGATCTTGAAAAGGAATATGGAATCGTTTTAGAGGGCGGCGGTGCCAGGGGCGCATACCAGATCGGTGTCTGGAAAGCGCTCCGGGAAGCCGGCATGAAGATAAAGGGTGTCGCGGGAACGTCCGTTGGGGCGTTAAACGGCGCCCTGATCTGCATGGATGATCTCGGGAAGGCGGAGGAGATCTGGGGAAACATGACCTACTCCACCGTGTTCAATGTGGACGATTCCATGATCGGAAAATTAAAGAAATTTGGCGTGCGATCCATGAAAGTGACCGACGCGGCGGCAGAATTCAGACGGCTGTTTTCAGACAGGGGGCTCGATATCGCCCCACTCAAAAAACTTCTGGAAGAGACGGTGGATGAGGAGCGGATCAGGCGCTCACCACGGGATTTCTGCGCCGCGTCCTTTTCAGTCACGGACCGGAAAGAGGAGGACTTCGATGTAAAGGTAGCACCTCTGGGGACCATAAAGGATATAATGATGGCCAGCGCCTATTTCCCAGGATTTAAGCAGGAAAAGCTGGGTGGAAAGACGTATCTTGACGGCGGCAGCGTCAACAATGTGCCGGTGGATCTCCTGACGGACCGGGGATATAAGGATATCATCGTGATCCGCCTCTATGGGATCGGCGTGGACCGGCGAAGGTTCATGGATATCCCGGAGGACGTGACGGTCCACGAGATCGCGCCAAGAAGAAATCTCGGCGGGATCCTGGAATTTGACAGTGCGAGAACGAGGAAAAACATGAAGCTCGGCTATTTTGACGGGCTGAGATTCCTCTACGGACTCTGCGGAAGGAAATATTATCTTGACATGCCATATTCCGAGGCGTATTATTTTGGCAGGATCATGTCGGAACTTGACATGTTTAAGGAGTGGCTGAGACCTTATGTAAAGGAACATGAGTTTGCAAAGCTCACAGGCTATCGTGTATACACGGAGAAGATATTTCCGTTTCTTGCCAGGAAGCTTCGGCTGCAGCCGGAATGGGATTACAGGGATCTCTACGGGGCAGTCCTGGAAGTGTTCGCGAAAAAGATGCAGATGGAAGTCTACGAGGTTTACACGCCGGACGATATCGTGGGGAAGATCCATGAACTTTTTTCAGACAGGCTGACGATAGGATAGGGAAGCGTGGCAGCACATCGGAAGTCTTGGAAAAGTACCAGGCAGCACGGCTGATCCTGGGAAAACGACAGATCCGGCAGAAAATATGAGGAGAACGCTGAAATATGGCGGAAAACAATAAGAGAAGAAAAGTCAGGAGCGAGTCCATGGCTCTTGATGCCATGCACATCATCATCGGCATCGCTGTGGTGGTGATGGCAGTTATCTCGTTCCTTGACACGGAGAGGTATATGTTCCTCTTTCCGGCGATATTTTTCCTGGCGGCAGTTTTAAATCTGGTCACAGGAAAATACTGGCTGTCCCGGGCAAAACGGGAGAGGCGGAGAAGAACGGCGGCGGTGTTCCAGATGGTGTTCGGAACGACTCTGCTGATCTTTACATTTTTAAGCGCAATGAGTATCTGGTGGAGGTAATGAGATGAAGGGAGAGATCCTGAAATTATTGAAGGAGACAGATGGCTATATTTCCGGTCAGGAGCTTTGCGAGAAGTTCGGTGTCTCGAGAACGGCGGTCTGGAAGGTCATCAACCAGTTAAAGGAGGAGGGCTACGAGATCGAGGCCGTCCGGAATAAAGGATATATTTTAAAGGGATCGGCGGATGTGCTCTCAAAGGAAGAGCTGGAAAGCACGATCCACACGAAATGGGCAGGAACGCAGGTGGCGTTCTTCGAGGAGACCGACTCCACGAACAATGAGATCCGCCGTCTCGCGGAACAGGGCGCGCCCCACGGAACCCTGGCTGTCGCGGAACGCCAGCTCGGCGGAAAGGGCAGAAGAGGTCGTGTCTGGACATCTCCGGCGGGCGTTGGGATCTGGATGAGCATGCTCTTAAGACCACAGATCGATCCCATGGCGGCATCCATGCTGACGCTCGTCATGGCGCTGGCCACGAAAAAGGGAATCGAGAAGGCGACAGGATTGAAATCTGAGATCAAATGGCCGAACGACCTTGTTTTGAATAAGAAGAAAATCTGCGGAATCTTAACGGAGATGAGCACGGAGCTCATGGAAATCCAGTACGTGATCCCGGGAACCGGCATCAATGTAAACCAGACGGAATTTCCGGATGACATCAAGGCGACAGCGACGTCCCTGCGGATCGAGAGCGGAAAGATCCAGAAGAGAAGCGAGATCATCGCGGCGATCATGGAGGCATTTGAGGGATATTATGACACCTTCATTGAGACACAGGACATGTCGGGACTTATTGAAGAGTACAATGCAAACCTTGTAAATCTCGGCAACGAGGTGTGCGTTCTGGATCCGGCGGGCGAGTACCGCGGTGTCTCTGAGGGAATCAACAAGGAAGGCGCACTTTTAGTCCGTCTCTCCGATGGCACATTAAAGGAGATTATCTCCGGGGAAGTTTCCGTCCGCGGAGTCTATGGATATGTATAAGGAAGAAATGAATGTTTCGGGGGCGGATCTTTATTCCGGTCTCCAGAAAATCTTTCCGGATGAGAAAGACCTCACCCTGACGGAGCGTCTGGAAGCCGCAAGAGGACCACTCCTTTCCTGGTATCGGGGGAATAAAAGAGATCTCCCCTGGCGGGAGAACCAGGATGCCTACCGGATCTGGATCTCGGAGATCATGCTGCAGCAGACGAGAGTGGAGGCGGTAAAGCCCTACTTTGCCCGGTTTATGGAGTGTTTTCCGACGGTGCAGGCATTGGCTGAGTGTGAGGAAGAAGAGCTTTTCAAGTATTGGGAAGGTCTCGGATATTACAGCAGGGCCAGAAATCTGAAGAAAGCGGCCAAGATCATCGTTTCCCAGTACGGCGGAGAACTTCCGGCAGATCGCAGAGCGCTTCTTGCGCTTCCGGGAATCGGAAGCTACACGGCGGGTGCCATTGGATCCATCGCTTTCGGACTCCCTGTCCCAGCGGTGGACGGAAATGTCATGCGGGTCCTTTCGAGAGTTGCCGGAAGCTACGAAGATATCTTAAAACAAGCGGTAAAGAAGAAGACAGAAGCTGCGGTCGAAGAGGTCTTAAAGACACTCAAAAAGGATGAGCCAGGAGATTTCAACCAGGCGCTCATCGAGACCGGAGCCATCGTCTGCGTCCCCAATGGTGCCCCTCTCTGCGATCTTCCATGTCCATTCTATACGGTATGCGAGGCGAGAAAAAGAAACCTGATCTCTGCGATCCCGGTGAAGGCACCGAAAAAGAAAAGGAAAATTGAGGAAAAGACCGTATTATTAGTGAAATACGGGGATAAAATAGCCATTAGAAAGCGGGATGACACCGGACTGCTGGCATCCCTGTATGAATTTCCGAATCTGGAAGGAAAATTTTCAGAGAAAGAGGTGCTGGAACGTCTCGGTGGCGGGGCATCGGTGGAGGAAAAACTGCCGGAGGCAAAGCACATTTTTAGCCATGTGGAGTGGCATATGAGCGGGTACCTGGTGAAGGCAGGGGAAGAGATCCCGGGAATGCTGTTTGCGGACAGAGGGGAATTGAAGGAGAAGTACCCGATCCCGAACGCGTTTGCGGCGTATAGAAAGCTGCTGGAAAGCCAGTCATGATATAATGGCTGTAAATTCTCTTGAAATTTGTTAGTATTATGGCGCATAAGGGCGTCTTTTATGGAGCGTGTTCATGATGAAAATGAAAAAAATGTTATTTGTTTTTAATCCCCGTTCCGGGAAGGAAGCCATCAAGAACCAGTTGTCCGATATTCTCGGGATTTTCTGTGGAGCAGGCTATCTGCCCTCTGTCTATGTGACCCAGGAACCGGGGGATGCGGCGAAGATTGCCGAGGAATACGGTAAGGATGTGGAACTTTTCGTCTGCAGCGGCGGGGATGGAACGCTGAACAGCGTGATCTCCGGCATCATGAGGCTGGAAAAACGCCCGGAGATCGGATATCTCCCGGCAGGTTCCACGAATGATTTCGCGAGAAGCTTAAAGATTCCGGCGAATCTCACGAAGGCGGCACAGGATGTGGTGAGCGGAAAGTCCTACGGCGTCGACATCGGAAAATTTGGGGATGAGCGGTATTTTGTTTATATCGCCGCATTTGGCGCTTTCACGGAAGTGTCGTACAGCACGCCCCAGGACATCAAGAACGTTCTTGGGCATCAGGCATATATCCTGGAGTCCATCAAGGCACTGGGAAATCTCAAATCCTACAGGATGCATTTGACATGGGATGACGGTGAGACGGATGGAGAGTTCGTTTTCGGAATGGTGACGAACACCACAAGTGTCGGAGGCTTCAGAGGACTTGCGCCGAAGGATGTTTCCTTCCATGACGGCCTGTTTGAGGGCGTGTTTATCCGGACACCGAAGACTCCGGCGGATCTTCCGAATATTATAAGTGGTCTGCTTCTGTTCCCGGAACAGGAAAATAAGGACGTGATCCGCGTGAAATCTTCAAAGTTTACGGTCACCGCCAAGGAAGAGATCCCGTGGGTCCTCGACGGTGAGTTTGGCGGATCGGTTACTGAGGCAAAGATCGAGAATGTGAAGGAAGCAGTGACCTTAAGCTGCAGCCCGGAGCCGGAGAAGCAGGAGGAGAAGACGGCGGGATGACAGGGGCGGCAAGTGCGCAGACCTGCTGAATAATTACAAAAAGTGCTAATAAAATGTTAAAATTCAACAAAAAAGGCGTAGAAAAGCATTGAAAATTGTCGCTGGATAGTATATAATGAACTATCGTGGAGCAGTTTGAGCAGCCCCAACCTGAAAGGACGTTATTCAGTGGAAAAAGAAGTATTTTTAGACAAACTTAAGAAACTTGTCGCACTGGGCAAGTCAAAACAGAACGCACTTGACGCGACGGAGATCAACGACTTTTTTGCCGGAGATAACCTCGGACCGGAGCAGATGGATGAAATTTATAATTACTTAGAGCACAGCAATATCGACGTTGTGCCGGTAATTGATGACGCAATGCTTGCGGATGATTCCATGCTTCTGGATGATCTGGATGATGACTACCGTGAGGACAAGGACGGAGAGGACATTGACTTAGACGCCATCGATCTTCTGGAAGGTATCGGAACAGAGGATCCGGTCCGCATGTACTTAAAGGAGATCGGTACCGTGCCGCTTCTTTCCGCGGATGAGGAGCTTCGTCTCGCGAAGAGAAAGGCAGAGGGAGATGAGTCTGCAAAAGAGCGTCTGATCGAGGCAAACCTTCGTCTCGTCGTAAGTATCGCAAAGCGTTACACCGGACGTGGAATGAGTTTCCTGGATCTTGTACAGGAAGGAAACCTTGGTCTGATCAAGGGCGTTGAGAAGTTCGACTATACAAAAGGATATAAGTTAAGTACATATGCGACCTGGTGGATCCGTCAGTCTGTGACGAGAGCCCTTGCGGATCAGGCGAGAACGATCCGTGTTCCGGTGCATATGGTAGAGACGATCAACAAAATGTCAAAGATGCAGAGAAAGCTGACTCTGGAACTCGGCTATGAGCCGTCCGTGACAGAACTCGCGGAAGCGCTTGAGATGTCCGAGGACAAGGTTATGGAGATCATGCAGATCGCGCGAGAGCCTGCATCCTTAGAAACTCCGATCGGTGAGGAGGACGATTCCAACCTCGGCGATTTCGTTGCGGACAGCAACGCCGTTACACCGGAGGGAAATGTGGAGTCCGTAATGTTGAGAGAGCACATCGACGCACTTTTAGGTGATCTCAAGGAGCGAGAACGCCAGGTCATTGTGCTTCGCTTTGGTCTCGAGGACGGACATCCGAGAACTCTGGAAGAGGTCGGAAAAGAGTTCAACGTAACGAGAGAGCGTATTCGTCAGATCGAGGCGAAGGCACTGAGAAAACTTAGAAATCCGGTCCGCAGCAAACGGATCAGGGATTTCCTGTAAGATCTCGTTTTGGAGAAATAGAAATACAGGCAGCGGGAGAAGATCCAGCTGCCTTTTTCTGTTGGGAGTGAGTCAGGGCAGTGATATCTGCCGGGAGAACATATGAACAAGCGAAATTATCAGAAAGAATTAGATAAAAAACTGGAAGAACTGCAGAAAGAGGAGAAGATGCCCACTCTGTTTCTTCACAGCTGCTGCGCGCCCTGCAGCAGTTACGTTTTGGAGTATCTTTCCAGATATTTTGAGATCACGGTCTTTTATTATAACCCGAATATCTACCCGCCGTCAGAGTACGAGGAGCGGACATCTGAGCAGGAACGGCTGATCAGAGAGTTCAATAGGGAGTGGGAATATGAGGCGGACCGTCATCTGATCCATTTTGTGGCAGGAACCTATGTGCCGGATGACTTCTATGCGGCGGCAAAGGGACTGGAGCAGGAACCGGAAGGCGGTGCCAGATGCACGGAATGCTTTAAGCTCCGTCTCTCCGAAGCGGCGAGGGAGGCAAAGGCCGGCGGCTTCGACTTTTTTACGACGACGCTCACGATAAGCCCCTTAAAGGACGCAGAGAGGTTGAACCGGATCGGGGAAGAGATGGGAGAGGAGTATGGTGTAGAATTCCTGCCCTCAGATTTCAAGAAGAGAAACGGATATAAGAGATCCACGGAGCTTTCCAGAGAACACGCGCTCTACCGCCAGAATTACTGCGGCTGCGTGTTCTCAAAGAGAGAGTCGGAAGCGCGCTCAGCGGAGCGCCCAGAATAGGATACCGTCTTTTTCGGCGCGCCTGATCACGCCCGTCTCCGCAAGCCAGTCAAGGCAGGAAAAGAGCTTCGGCCAGGTGTTGAGATAGGAGAAAAGGTAGGAATACCGGTAGGTCTGCATGCGCTGGACATAGAGTGCCTGATCGAGCTCCAAAAGTGTCATCGGGCGGCGGCTTTCCGCTAAAGCCAGACGGAGCTGGGTGCAGCGTGTCTCATATTCAGAGATGATCCGGTCAGTCTCCTCGCGGATCTCGGTGAACTCTCCATAGTGTCCAGGGAGAAAGCGGTATCCGGTATAATCGGCCGTCAGTTCTTTTAAGGACGCAAAATATTCGGCGAGGAGATGCTGGTCTTTTCCTGCTGTGATGACGATGGGGGTAAGACCGAGGATCACCTGATCGGCGCAGAAAAAAAGCTTTTTGTTCCGTTCCACGAGGCCACACTGTCCTGAAGTATGACCGTAGAGAGGGACAATCTCGAAATGATAGTCTCCGCAGGAGAAGATGTCTCCCGGCGAGATGGGAGTAAAAGGAAAATTGAAATTTATGTTGTTTTCCTTTGCAAGCCGGTCCGCACCGGTGTTGATCTCCTGCCAGGCATCGGGAGCCAGTTCCTTTGTGACTCCGCATTCCCTGGTATAAGACCGGCGCATGGTGTTGTTCTCGTAGAGGCGGTGGTAGCGGTCGGAGGCTTCCGTGATCTCCACAGGGTTCATGAACGCCCGGGCACCACGGTCCGTAAAATAGGAGACATATCCGCTGTGGTCCGCGTGGTTGTGGGTCACGAAGATATCAAGGTCTTTATAGTCGATGGAAAGCTCCTTCAAGGCGTTTTCCATATCGTTTAAGCACTCCGGAACCTTCCAGGAGGTGTCGATCATGAGGCTGCGGTCATCACTTTTTATCATATATAGATTTCTCGATGAGGTCCGCATGGCCTTGTTGGTCAGGGTGACCTTATATAAGTTTGGGGCGAGTGTTTTCATTGGGAAACTCCTTAGATGTACTAAAATGGTTTAGTCCTGTAAATTTCCAGCTTTTACCGTAGATCGTTTTGATTTTATCCCGGACCATGTAAAATGTCAATTCATTCCGGAGCGCTCCATTGACATCATGGAAAATGTAGTATACAATGAGACTGCTGAGTCATAAAGTCTGAAACGTCGTAAATGAAAAGTAATCATTTGGGGCGGTTTTTACGTTTATGAACCTTTTATAAACAGAATAGGAGGAACAGGTTATGGTAGAAAGAAAAGTTACAGTCGTAAACCCGACAGGTCTTCATCTTCGCCCGGCGGGACTGCTCTGCCAGACATCCATGAAGTTCGATTCTAAAGTGATGATTTTTTATAAAGAAAAGGAAATCAACGCGAAGAGCGTATTAAACGTAATGGCATCCGGAATCCGCTGCGGCGATGAGATCACAGTACATTGTGACGGTCCGGATGAGAATGAGGCTGTTGAGGCCGTTTGCAATCTGATCGAGACAGGCTTAAAGGAATAAGAACCGCATATTTAAAAGAAAATGTAACCTTCCGGTCAGAGCAGCAAGCGCTGACCTGTTGAACCGATACAAGAAAATATGCAATGTGGCAGCCGCGGGCTGCCATGGCTCCCGGAACCCGAGAATAACGGATCTGGTGGGAGAATAAAAGTTAGAAAGTGAGATAGTAATGAGCGAAACAGCAGAAAATTGTACCCACAACTGCGGAACATGTTCCGCAAACTGCGGAAGCAGAACGAGCGAGCCGCAGAGTTTCCTTGAGAAGTTAAATCCGGCAAGCTCCGTAAAGAAAGTCATCGGCGTTGTCAGCGGTAAGGGTGGCGTCGGAAAATCCTTAGTAACTTCCCTGATGGCATGCCGCATGCGTGCAACAGGCGCGAGAGTCGGAATCCTGGATGCGGATATCACAGGACCGTCTATTCCGAGAGCATTTGGAATCCATGACGGTGTGACCGTGACTCCGGATGGAAAACTCCTTGTCCCGGCAGTCTCCTCCACAGGTGTTGAGGTGATCTCCTCCAACATGCTCCTGGAAAATGAGACGGACCCGGTGATCTGGCGTGGTCCGGTGATCGCAGGTGCGGTAAAACAGTTCTGGAGTGAGACACTCTGGCAGGATATTGACTACATGTTTGTTGATATGCCTCCGGGAACCGGCGATGTGCCGCTGACCGTATTCCAGTCTCTTCCGGTAAGCGGAATCATCATCGTAACTTCCCCGCAGGAGCTCGTTGCCATGATCGTTGAGAAGGCCGTTAACATGGCAAAGAAGATGAACGTTCCGATCCTTGGCCTTGTTGAGAATATGAGCTACCTCGAATGTCCGGACTGCGGAAAGAAGATCTCCGTCTTCGGCGAGAGCCATCTCGATGAAGTAGCAAAAGAGTATGGAATCCCGGTTCTTGCCCAGATTCCGATCCGTCCGGCGATCGCGAAGGCCGTCGACGAGGGAACCGTGGAGTACGTGGAAGCAGACTTCTTAGACGATGCCGTGAAGGCCGTGAAGGAAGCGTAAACGAAGTGAGAATAAGATACCATGCACAGGGCAGCTAAAGAAACAGCAGCCCTGTGTTTTTTATGTAACAGGAAATTCCGAGGAATTCCCTGTTACATAAAAAGGCACTAACGTGCCAGGGATGCGCACTCGCGCGAAGATGTAGATTGTCGCAAGCGACCGCGCGAGGCGCAAGAATGTGCCAAGGCACATTCTTTTTTACTGTCATGATTCCATCCAACTGGGTAAATGCCCATCCAGGAAAGACAGATGAATGCCACAGCCGGAAAAATTCATAAAAAAGACTTTGATATAGGTAAAACCTATAACAACTTATTTCTTATCTATATTGGACGAATAAGCTAAAAAGTGATATCTTATTAGCACACACAGAGATTAGAGAATGTACGTCTCATACGTACATGGGAGGATAAAATTGATTCAGTTAGACCACATTGTAAAGACATTCGATACCGGCGCAGATAAAGTCCACGCGGTCTCCGATGTAACGCTTCATATCAAGAGCGGCGAGATCTTCGGTATCATCGGATTCTCCGGAGCCGGAAAATCCACACTGGTTCGATGCATCAACCTGCTAGAGAGACCGACGAGCGGAACCGTCACGGTTGACGGAAAAGTTCTCACAGATCTGCCGGCAAAAGAGTTGAGGGAAGCGAGAAAGAAGATCGGAATGATCTTCCAGCACTTCAATCTGATGCGTTCCAGAACCGTAGGCGAGAACGTCGCTTACCCGTTAAAGGGAAGCGGACTTACAAAACAGCAGATCAAGGCGAAAGTCAGGGAGCTCCTGGAGCTTGTTGATATTTCGGAGAAGGAAAACGCGTATCCGAGCCAGCTTTCCGGAGGACAGAAACAGAGAGTCGCTATCGCGAGAGCCCTTGCGAACGACCCGAAGGTTCTCCTCTGCGACGAGGCCACAAGTGCCCTGGACCCGCAGACCACAGGAGCGATCTTACAGCTCTTGAAACACTTAAACGAGAAGCTTGGGATCACCATCGTGATCATCACCCATGAGATGGCAGTTGTCAAGGAGATCTGCGACAGAGTTGCCGTCATGGAGCACGGAAATGTTGTCGAGGAAGGCGATGTATTCTCCATCTTCGCGGCACCGAAGGCGGGCATCACGAGAGACTTCATCCGCACCACCTCAAACCTTCAGAAGATCGAAAAGCTCATCGAGGATAAGTCACCGCTTGTAGCATTAAAGCCGGGTGAGAAGATCCTGCGGTTGAATTACATCAAGAAGAACACATCGGAGGCATTGATCTCCGAGACTTCCAGAAAATTCAACATCAACTTAAATATCATCTTTGCGGACCTGGAGATCGTTCAGGACGCGCCGATCGGCGGTACCGTAGCGATCGCCAGCGGGAAGAAAGAAGATATTGAGACTGCGGTTGAGTATCTGAAAGAGAAGAATGTAGGAGTGGAGGTGCTTGAGAATGGCTGATTTTTTAAACACGATCATCCCCAATGTTATGACGAAGCCGGATGAGTTATGGGAAAGCTTCGGGCAGACGGTCTACATGGTAATTGTATCGGGCGCTATCTCCATGGTATTTGGACTTTTCTTCGGAATCATCCTCACCGCAACTTCCCCGAAGGGCGTTTTGAAAAATAAGGTTATTTTCAATATTTTAGATAAGTTAGTAAATATTTTCCGTTCGATCCCGTTTGTAATCCTTTTGACAGCGCTGATCCCGCTGACCCGTATGGTCATCGGAACAGCTATCGGCACAAAGGGTGCGATCTTACCGCTGATCTTTGGTACAGTGCCGTTCTTTACGAGACAGATCGAGAGCGCGCTCGCTGAAGTGGACTACGGTCTCATTGAGGCGGCGGAGAGCATGGGAGACAGCCCGTGGCAGATCATTTTCCGTGTATACTTAAAGGAGAGCGTACCGGGAATCGTCAGAGCGATGCAGATCACATTCATCAGCCTGGTAGGACTTACCGCGATGGCAGGTGCTGTCGGCGGCGGCGGACTCGGAGATTTCGCGATCCGCTACGGTCATTCCAGAGGACAGACAGATGTCACGTATGCGACAGTTATCATCATCCTGATCATGGTAAGCCTGATCCAGAGCACCGGTTCGTACGTTATTAAGAAGACAACACATTAGATAAGGACCGGAAAAACAACATAGCCTGAAACGGCGGCGGACAGGATCTGTCCCGTATCAATAAAAAGGATCTGATCGGTCCGTGCGGCGAACACGGAGAAAACCGGGAAGAGACAAATATAGTTTAGGAGGAGACACATTATGAAGAAAAGAATTTTAGCACTCAGCACCGCAGCAGTTTTAGCATTATCCTTAACAGCATGCGGCAGCAGCCAGAAGACAGAAGAGACAACAGCAGCGGCAGCAGACACTACGGCAGCTGGTTCTGAGACAGCAGCAGATACCACAGCGGCATCCGGCGAGAAGACAGTGATCAAGCTCGGCGTAGTCGGCGAGAACAATGAGCAGTGGCAGCCGGTCATTGAGAAACTTGCCGAGGAGAACATTGATCTTGAACTTGTAAAATTTGCGGATTATCCGCTTCCGAACCGTGCGTTAAACGACGGCGAGATCGACTTAAACTCTTTCCAGCACATCGCATATTTTGAGGATGACTGCAAGAACAACGGATATGATCTTTCCATCATCGGTGAGACCATCATCGCTCCGTTAGGACTTTACTCCAACAAGATCAAAGACGTTTCCGAGATCAAGGACGGCGATATCATCGCGATCCCGAACGATGCTACAAACGGCGGCCGTGCGTTAAAGCTCTTAGAGTCCGCAGGTCTCATCAAGGTTGATCCGGAGGCTGGTTACACACCGACGAAGAAGGACATCACAGAGAATCCGTTAAACCTTGACATTAAAGAGGTTGAGGCAGCAAACACAGCAAGCCTTCTTCCGGACGTCGCAGCGGCAGTCATCAACGGCGGCCATGCGGTTGACAACGGTTTAAACCCGGAGAAAGATTCGATCTTCCTTGAGAGTGTTGAAGAGGGAAGCGACAACCCGTATGTAAACATCATCGTTGCGAGAACAGCGGACAAGGACAATGAGCTTTACAAGAAAGTTGTAGATTATTTCCGCACACCGGAAGTTGCGAAAGTGATCGAGGAGACTTACAAGGGCGCTTACATTCCAACATGGGAGTAATCTTTAGAATTTAAATAGTACGAATGGCCAAAGAGGCAGGATATCCCGTTTACTTGCGGGTTTCCTGCTTCTTTTACGTGAATTCGTAACGATTCAGTACCTTCATAATTACAAGCAAAAATCCATTCCGAACCGGCTACGACGATGGGATTTTTGACTTTTAGTCTATGTTTTCTTACGGTCAGAGCAGCAAATGTGCAGACCTGGTGAATAGTTACTTGAATTCACAAAATTTTCTTGTGAAACAGACAACGGTTTTCCTGTGACAGCGACGTCATGGAACTGCTTGCTTTTTCTCCCGAAATCCCGTATGATTTACATAGATATTACATTTTAATGGTAAATTTTACATAAAAAACGAGTTAAAACAGAAATAACAGTCAGAAAGGGGCAATGTGGATGCCGAGACCTCAAGGTGGACGAAAAACAAACATTGATATGACGGAGGGAGTGATCTGGAAACAGCTGGTGCTGTTTGCAATCCCGCTGATCATGGGAAACGTATTCCAACAGCTCTACAATACCGTGGACAGCATCGTTGTGGGAAATTATCTCGGAACGTCGGCCCTGGCGGCTGTGGGAGCTACCACGGCGATCTGCAACACGCTGGTGAACTTCTTTAACGGAATCTCCATCGGAGCCGGTGTGGTGATCAGCACGAGTTTCGGCGCGAAAAACCACGAGAAGCTTCACGAGGCGGTGGAGACGACGATCCTCTTCGCGGTGATCGTCGGATGTTTTGTCTCCCTGATCTCTATCGGGGTCGTTCCGGTGATGTTAAAGTGGATGTCCACGCCGGATGATGTGGTCGGACCGGCGGGTGAGTATTTAAAAATCTACTTTGTCGGAGTCCCGGTGCTGTTCCTCTACAATATGGGAAGTGCGATCTTAAGGGCGGTGGGGGATACGAGACGTCCGCTCCTGTTCCTGATCATCAGCAGCTGCTTAAATATTGTCCTGGATATCCTTTTTGTGGCGGTATTCCACTGGGGAATCAGCGGTGTGGCGATTGCCACGGTGATGGCGGAGACAGTTTCCGCATTTCTGGCCTGCCTGACACTCACAAGAACAGATGGAGTCCATAAACTTGTCTTAAAAGACTTACATATCAATAAAAAATGTCTCGGTGAGATCTTCCGGATCGGACTTCCTGCCGGTGTCCAGCAGGGGCTCACGGCTTTCTCAAATGCTCTGGTACAGGCGTATGTCAACGGCCTCGGTTCCTCCGTTATCATGGCGGGCTGGAGCTGCCACTCGAAGATCGACCAGTTCGCGATCCTGCCGGCCCAGAGCATGGGACAGGCGGCAACCACCTTTGTGGGACAGAACCTCGGCGCGAAGAACGTAAAGCGTGCCAGAAAAGGTGTCCGACAGGCGGTGTTCATGGGAGTCGGCGTGCTGATCTGCATCTCCATTGCCATGGCGCTCTCCGCGCGATCCCTGGTATCACTTTTTAACAGGGATCCGTCGGTTCTGCATTACGGAACCCTGTTTATCCTGATGACCGTGCCGTTCCGCTTCTGCAGCTCCTTCAACCAGATCCTTGCCGGTTCCTTAAGAGGCTCCGGTGACGCGAAGGGTCCGATGTGCATCATGCTCTTCAGCTTCGTTGTCTGCCGACAGATCTATCTGTTCTTCGTGACAAAGATCGCCTTCAACGAGTACACCGTAGGCCTCGGCTACCCGGTGGGCTGGATCGTGTGCGCGGTTATCTCCTACTTTTACTATAAGAGAAGCAGATGGGAAGAGCAGGTGGAGAAAGAAGCATAAAATGAATAGAGATGTCCGCTGCCTGGTTCAACATGAACGGAATGTCATGGAAAACGGCAGCGGATTTTTGATTTTGTGTTCGTTGCGCTGATGGGAGATATGTGTTATACTTGTTTGGACTTGGAACGATCATAAACGTCGGTGTGGCCGTATTTTCCCTGGGCTTAAATAAAAAAGTAAATGCTGGCAAATACAGAGTCTGTATTTGCGGTTGAAAGATAAAAGAGCAGTTGTAAAAATAACTGCGGTGTACAAAAAGTATGCGGCTGTGAAGCTGTTACAGTGATAGAAACAGGAGGATTTTATGATATTATCCTGCAGCAATATCTGCAAATCATTCGGAAGCGACGATATTATCAAGAACGCTTCCTTTCATATTGAAGACCATGAAAAGGCGGCGATCGTAGGCATCAACGGCGCGGGAAAATCGACGCTTTTAAAAATAATCGTAGGTGAACTGCAGCCTGATTCCGGTGAGGTGGTGCTGGGAAGCGGAAAGACGTTGGGCTACCTGGCACAGAACCAGGATCTTTTAAGCCACAGGACCATTTACGAGGAGATGCTTGACGCAAAAAAATCTGTCATCGCCATGGAAAATCGTCTGAGGGATCTGGAAAATTCCATGAAGACGGCATCCGGGGAAGAGCTGGAGACCATGATGAATCAGTACAGCCGTTTAAGCCATGAGTTTGAACTCATTAACGGCTATGCCTGGAAGAGTGAGATTGTAGGTGTCTTAAAGGGGCTTGGATTTACGGAGGAGGAGTTCTCCAAGCAGATCTCCACGCTTTCCGGCGGGCAAAAGACACGAGTTTCTCTGGGCAAGCTTCTTCTCACAAACCCGGATATCATTCTTCTCGATGAGCCGACGAACCATCTGGACATGTCCTCCATCGCATGGCTGGAGACATATCTCTTAAACTACCGCGGTGCCGTTCTCATCGTTGCCCATGACCGGTATTTTCTTGATAAGATCGTATCGAAGGTCATCGAACTGGATAATGGACATGCTGTGGTCTACTCCGGAAATTATACGGCCTACAGCGAAAAGAGAGCGCAGATGCGCGCGATCCAGATGAAGGCATACTTAAACCAGCAACAGGAGATCAAGCACCAGGAAGCGGTCATCGAAAAGTTAAAATCCTTCAACCGGGAAAAGTCCATTAAGAGAGCGGAGAGCCGGGAAAAGATGCTCGATAAGATCGAAGTTCTGGAGAAGCCGACGGAGGTCAATGATGCCATGGATATCCGCCTGGAGCCGAATATCTTAAGCGGAAACGATGTGCTGACAGTAAACGGTCTGGCGAAGTCCTTTGGTTCCCAGACATTATTTACAGACCTGAATTTCGATGTAAAGCGCGGGGAACGGGTCGCTATTATCGGTGACAACGGAACGGGAAAGACCACGATCTTAAAGATCATCAACGGTCTTGTGGAGCCGGATGACGGTGAGATCATTCTTGGTTCCAGAGTCCACATCGGATATTATGATCAGGATCATCAGGTCCTTCATATGGAGAAGACGTTGTTTGAGGAGATCTCCGACGCCTACCCGGGAATGTCCAACACCCAGATCAGAAGTACGTTAGCAGCATTCCTCTTCACCGGTGACGATGTGTTTAAGCGGATCGGGGATCTGAGCGGCGGTGAGAGAGGACGTGTTTCCCTCGCGAAACTTATGCTTTCGGAGGCGAACTTTCTGATCCTCGATGAGCCGACGAACCACCTGGATATCACTTCGAAGGAGATTCTGGAGAATGCCTTAAGCCATTACGGCGGTACGGTGCTCTACGTCTCCCATGACCGTTATTTTATCAACAAGACCGCAACGAGGATCCTGGATCTCACCGGAAAACGGATGATGAATTATATCGGTAACTACGATTATTATCTGGAAAAACATGAGGCGATGATGAACGCCCATTTCGGGACCGAAAACGTGGAAAATACCGGCGGAATCGTAGGATTCGGCGCGTCAAAGACTGGGGCTGCAGCCGATGTTTCCAATAACGCGACACAGGGCAGCGCGGCGGACGCAGGCGGAAAGCTTGACTGGAAAGCCCAGAAGGAAGAGCAGGCCCGCCAGAGAAAGCGCCAGAATGACTTGAAGAAAGTCGAGGATGAGATCCACAAGCTTGAGACCAGGGACGGCGAGATCGACGGACTTCTCTGCGATGAGAGCGTCTTCTCCGATGTGGCGAAGCTCATGGAGTTAAATAAAGAAAAAGAGGAGATCGCAGGGAAACTTGAGACTCTTTATGAAAAATGGGAGGAGCTGGCTGAATAGGCCGGCTCTTTTTCTGCGTGAATGACAGAACGATAATTTGAGAAAAATTCTCAATAAGGAAAACAAATAATCGAATTAAGTTTTTTATATAGCTGCTATTCCATGGGACAGTTTGTCAAAGTTTTGTTAAGATGATACAATAATGAATATAATGATGAAAGAAATTACGACAGTCAGAGTCGGAGCACATGGCTTTCCAGATTGAAAAAGATATAGGATCGTTCAATCCCGGAAGTGGTGCACCTGAGAGGAGCGATATTCATGGATCTTCGGGAACAGAAATATGTCTGCACATTGGCAGAGCTTGGAAACCTGACGAGAGCGGCAGAAAGACTTTATATTTCTCAGCCGGCCCTCAGCATTTATATCACAAATCTGGAAAAAAATCTTGGGACTCCTCTGTTTGACAGGAGCGGAAAGAAGTTTACACTGACTTATGCGGGGGAACAGTATGTGAAGAGAGCGGAAAAGATGCTCGAGCTGGAGCGGGAATTCAACGAGGAGATCGAAAAGATCTCCAGGGAGACGGCAGGGAGGATCCGTCTTGGAATCTCCCAGCGGCGGGGCTGCTTTTTCCTGCCTCCGGTGATTGCCGAATATGAGAGGCGCTGGCCGGAGATCGATCTGGTGGTACGGGAGGGAAACCTTACGGATCTCGGGGAGATGTTTAGGAACAGTGAGCTTGATATGGTCATTCTGAACCGGATGGATGTGAAGGAAAATATGGACACGGAGCTTTTGTTTCAGGAAGAATTCCTTGTGGCGGTTCCGGTCTGTCATGAGATCAATGAAAAGTCGGAGTATGTACCCGGAAGCCGTTTCCGAAAGCTCAAGCCGGAGTATCTGAATGGGGAGATTCTGATCTTACATACGGCCTGGCAGAGCAGCAGGAAGATCGAGGACGCGATCCTGAGGCAACATGGCGTGACGCCCGGAAAGGTCCGTGTGATCCGCAGCATGGAGACTGCGGTCCAGATGGCGGCGGAAGGTCTTGGGATTACCTTTATCCGGGAAGCGTATGCGGTGAATTTCCATTACAGGAAGCCGGTAAACTATTATATTCTGGATATCGAACGCCATAAACGCGACGTGGTCGTTGCATTCAAAAAAAATGGTGAACTTCCGGCCTATATGAAAGGTCTGGTAGAGATCCTGAAAGAATTTGGACAGGACTATCTTGAACGATAGAAAATCATGATTGCCAATAGTAATCTTAAGTTTTATATATTTCACGGGCACCTCCGATGTCTGGTATCATTGTGGTATCAAACAACGGAGGTGCTTTTTATGTTGAAAGAAGTCATGTTCCGGGATATTGATGGGATCCGGAATGAAATGACGGCTATGGCGGATGATATTTTTGACCATCCGGAGATCGGGCTGGAGGAGTTTCATGCGCAGAAAGTTCTTACGGACTGGCTGGAGAAGGAAGGCTTCGCGGTAGAGAGAGGAGTTGCCGGTGTCGAGACCGCGTTTAAGGCTGTCTACCGTCAAGGTGAGGGCGGACCGAATATCGGACTGCTCTGTGAGTATGACGCTCTTCCGGGAATCGGACATGCCTGCGGACATCATATGCAGGGACCATCGATCCTGGCTGCCGCTAAGGCTCTGAAGGACGCAGAGATCAGGGAACCGTATACGATCACGGTTTATGGAACTCCGGCGGAGGAGAGCGTCAGCGGAAAGATCAGAATGATCCAGAATGGATGTACATTTGAGGAACTGGATGCGGCACTTATGATGCACGGCGGTCCGGCAACCCAGGTGGATGTGAAGTCTCTGGCAAATTCCAAGTACAAAGTGATCTTCCACGGGGTGAGCGCCCACGCGGCGATCAAGCCGGAGAAAGGAAGAAGTGCTCTTGACGCTCTGATCCTTGCATTTCAGGGAATCGAATTCCTGAGAGAGCATGTCAATTCTGACGTAAAGATCCATTACACGGTCGTAAACTGCGGTGGAACTCCTGCAAATGTGGTTCCGGCTTACGCGGAAGCGAGTGTGTATGTCCGCTCCTACAACCGCGCGTATCTTGATACCGTATGTAAACGGTTTGAGAAGGTCTTAAAGGGTGCTGCCATGATGACAGAGACTGAGGTGGAGATCATCGAGGAGAAGAAGGTAGACAACAAGATTCCGGTTCTCACCTTAAATGATCTTGTGATGAAGCAGGCTGAGGAAATCCATGCTCCGCAGATTGCTCCGGCGCGGGAGAAGACGGGTTCCACGGATTTCGGAAATGTCATGAGACGTGTTCCGGGAACATGTGCGAGAATCGCGTTTGTGGCACCGGGGGCTGCAGCCCATTCTCAGGAGTACATCGAAGCCGGTAAGACGGAAGCTGCCCATGACGCAGTGATCTACGGGGCAAAGATCCTCGCAGGGACTGCACTGGAGCTCATCGAAAATCCGGAGCTTTTAAAACAGGCGAAAGAGGAATTCAGGAAAAATCTGGCAAAAGAGAATTCCGAAGTTTAAAAGCAAAACAGATACCATCAGACACACCGGCAGAACAAAAACTGCCGGAACCTAAGAACAGGGGATTACTATGGAAAAAAAGAAATTTAAAATGCCGCATTCGTATGTTATTATCTTTATGCTTCTGATCTTTGTATCGATCATGACATACCTGATCCCGGCACATGAATATGACCGCGAGAAGAATGAGGCAGGCAACACCACAGTTATTGTAGAATCTTATCATGAAGTTGAGGGCGAACCGGTCCCGGTCTGGAAAATCCCGAACTTTGTCATGAAGGGACTTTCCAAACAGGCTGACATTATTTTCCCGTTGATCGTGATCGCCGGCTGCCTTGAGGTGATCTTATCCACAGGAATGTTCCATGCGTACTGTGGAAAGATGGCAATGAAGTGCAAAGGTAAGGAGAAAATATTCATACCTGCGATCCTGTTGATTTTTGCCTTTATCGGTATTACACAGTCCACAAATAAGTTCATCGGATTTGCTCCGCTGGGAGTTATGCTTGCTGCAACGCTTGGTTATGACGCGATCGTTGGTGTGGCGATCGTTCTTCTTGGTGTCGGCATTGGTTTCTCAACAGGTATTCTTGCGCCGACAACAGCCGTTGCACAGGATCTCGCAGAGCTCCCGGCCTATTCCGGAATGTGGCTCCGCGTTGTGAGCTTCGTCCTCTTCTATGTTGTGACAGCCGCTTATATCATCTGGTACGGCGAGCGCTGCAAAAAGGACCCGACAAAGAGCGCGATTTACGGTGTGGAAGGTGTCAGCAGTTTTGATGTATCCGGTACACAGGTCGAGGTAGACAAGCGTCATCCGTATGTTTTAGCAGTATTTATAATTTCCTTCGGTACTTTAATGTATGGCTGCATCACTCGTGGCTGGGGTCTTGTTGAGACAGCTGTCTGCTTATTCTGGATGGCATTCATCGGCGGACTTATTTACGGATACGATCCAAGCACGATCGCAAAAAACTTTGTGAAAGGCGCGAAGAACATGACTTCCGCAGCCCTGATCGTTGGTCTCGGCGCTACAGTTGCTCTGATCCTTCAGTCCGCGAAGGTTCTTGATACGGTTGTTTACGGACTTGCAAATATGCTGTCATTGTTCCCGAACTTCTTAAAACCGGCGGTTATGCTCGTCATGAACGTGATCGTCAACGGTTTCGTAACATCAGGTACCGGTCAGGCAGCAGTTGTTATGCCGGTTATGGTTCCGCTTGCTGACGTAGCGGGCGTGACAAGACAGACCGCAGTTCTTGCATATAAGTTCGGTGACGGCTTCTGTAACTACATTCTTCCGCATGCGTCTGCCCTTATGGGATTCCTCGGTGCTACCGGTATCGGTTATGACCGCTGGATGAAATTTATGGGCAAGCTGTTCGGAATCTGGATGCTTTTAGGATCTGCGATCCTGATCTTCGGTTACTTTGTACAGTACGCGTAACGATCCGGCAGATCTGTGCATCTGCATAGATTGATCAAACAGATATCGATATACTCAAAAGAAAAATGTTCCGTCCGATCGGGGAGATCATGGGCGGGACATTTTCTTTTTTATGGGATAGGGCAGTTCCAGCCCCAATTCGCCTAAATTCTTTGACAAGGATTTGACAAATAATATAGATATGAGTATAATAGATTCCATCGTTATATGAAAGTTTTGAGAAGGTGAAACCAGAAAATGACAGACGAAAGACAGATTTCAAAGGCGGTTATTTCCAGACTTCCGCGCTATTACAGATATCTGGGTGAGCTGATGGAGGAGGGGATTGAAAGGATTTCTTCCAATGAGCTGAGCGCCAGAATGAAGGTGACGGCGTCCCAGATCCGTCAGGATCTTAACAATTTCGGCGGCTTCGGCCAGCAGGGATACGGATATAATGTTAAGTATCTCTACACGGAGATCGCAAGGATTTTAGGAATCGACAGACAGCACAACCTCATTATCATCGGAGCCGGAAACCTTGGACAGGCCATCGCCAATTACACAAATTTTGAGAAGCGCGGATTTATGATCAAGGGAATGTTCGATACCAATCCGCGGCTGATCGGTCTCGTGGTCCGTGGTGTGGAAATCCGCGGGATCGATGACCTTGAACAGTTTATTATCGATAACGAGGTGCAGATCGCAGCCCTCACGATCCCGAAGTCCAAGGCTCCGGAGATCGCAGAGCGCCTGGTAAAGGCCGGAATCAAGGCGATCTGGAACTTTGCCCATACCGACCTAAATGTTCCGGATGATGTGGTCGTTGAGAATGTCCACCTTTCCGAGAGCCTGATGCGACTTTCCTATCGTGTCTGCAGCATGCAGGATGAGCGGGAGCGGAAAGCAAAGGAAAAAGCAGAACAGACGGGAACCAATGAGACATGTTGATTGGAGTTGGCTGTGATTTGATCGAAATTGAGCGCGTAAAAAAAGCCTGTGATAAAGAGGCTTTTTTGTCGCGTATTTATACCGAGCGTGAGCGCCGGCAGGCAAAGGGAGATCCCCGGGTCCTTGCCGGCACTTTTGCCGTTAAAGAAGCAGTGGCGAAGGTGTTTGGAACGGGATTCCGGGAGTTTATGCCGATTCATGTGGAGGTCTTAAGAGACCCTCTTGGAAAGCCCTATGTGGAGCTTCATGAGGGAGCCGCAAAAACAGCAGAAGATCTCGGGATCACAAAGATCGAAGTGTCGATCTCAGACACGAAGGACCATGCGATGGCGTTTGCCGTCGGAGAGGGGGAGGCCGGATGAAAGCAGTTCTCAGTGGAAAAGAAATGAAAGAGTTCGATGCAAGGTCCATCAAAGGGTATGGGATTCCATCCTTAGTCCTGATGGAACGGGCAGCGATGGCAGTTGCAGAGAAAGCAGAGGAGATACTGGAGAAAGAACGGGCAGGGACCGTCTGGTCCGTCTGCGGCTTTGGAAATAACGGGGCGGATGGAGTTGCCGCCGCCAGAATGCTGTTTTTAAAGGGGTACGATGTGAAGATCGTTTTCCCGCAGCGGGACGGAAAAGGAAGCGAGGAACTGGAAGCCCAGCTGAATGTCGTAAAACGGCTGGGAATTCCGGTGATGACGGCGGAAGATCTGTCGGACCTGGTGGAAAAGAAGATCCCGGCGCAGCCGTTTAGAAAGGCCGGGGAGAGAAAAAGAAGCTGCCGGGGCGTGATCCTGGACGCAATCTTCGGGATCGGCCTTTCGAGAAATGTGGAGGGCGCATACCGGAAGCTGATCCGGTGGATCAATGGACAGGAAGACATGAAAGTCATTGCTGTCGATATCCCGTCGGGCATCAGCTCCGATAACGGAAGCGTGATGGGAGATGCAGTCCGCGCGGATGTGACGGTCACGTTCGGAGAAAAGAAGCTTGGACAGGTGCTGTTTCCGGGGCGGGAGCTCTGCGGACATCTTCTCGTGAAAGATGTGGGCTTTGTGCCGGAGAGCAGCGCAGAACGGGAAAAACATGTCCAGATGCTGGATCGGGAAGATCTTTTGAGGATCCCGGCCCGCATGGCTGACTCTAATAAGGGAACGTACGGAAAGGTCCTTGTGATGGCCGGAGCGAAGAACATGGCGGGGGCTTCCCTGCTTTCCGCCAGAGCGGCATACCGGATGGGAGCCGGCCTCGTAAAGGTCTTTACCCCGGAGGAGAACCGGCTGATCGTACAGGAAAAGCTTCCGGAGGCCATTTTAGCTACCTACGACACGAAGGAGGCCGAGAAAGACCCGGAAAACTTTGCGCGAAAGATCGCGAGGGAGACGGAATGGGCGGATGTGATCGTTCTGGGACCTGGGATCGGGATGGAAGATTATGCCAGATGCATGGTGGAAAATGTCCTGAAGGACGCCTATGTTCCGATCATTCTTGACGCGGATGCCCTGAATCTTGCGGCGGAATACCGGGAACTGACCGGTTATTTTACGGAGAATATTATTGTGACGCCGCATATGAAGGAGATGTCGCGGCTCACAGGAATTCAGATAGAAGAAATGAAGGAGAATCCGGTCCGCACTGCTAGGGAGTTCGCGGATCAGTACGGCGTAGTTTGCGTCTTAAAGGATGCGGCGACGGTGATCGCCGGAAGAGACGGAAAGACGTTCGTGAACGGAAGCGGGACTCCGGCTATGGCCAAAGGCGGTTCCGGTGATGTGCTTACGGGCGTGATCGCCGGGCTCGTAGCGCTGGGACTGGAGGAGAGTGACGCGGCGGCCCTTGGCGTTTATGTACACGGTCTCGCCGGCGAGGCCGCTGAGCAACATTTTGGAGTCCACGGAGTGTTAGCAGGGGAGATCGCAGATTGCCTTCCGGAGGTATACAGAGATGGAATTTGACAGAATCTACGCAGAGGTGGATCTCGGGCGTATTGAAGAAAATATGAAGGCCATGAAGGAGCATCTTCGTCCGGGAACGAAGATGTACGGCGTGGTAAAGACGGACGCATACGGACACGGGGCAGTCCCGGTGGCGAGGACCATCGACCGTTTTGTCTGTGGGTACGCGGTGGCAACGGTGGATGAGGGGCTTAAGCTCAGGAGACATGGAATTGAAAAAGAGATCCTGAGTCTTGGTCCGGTTTCAGCCGGCCGCTATCAGGAATGTCTTGAAAATGACATCAGTCTGCCGGTGTTTGAATACCGGAGAGCAAAAGAATTATCAGATGCCGCTGTGGCAGAGGGAAAGACCGCGAAGATCCATATCGCGGTGGATACGGGAATGAGCCGTATCGGACTTTTCCCGGATGAGGGATCCGTGGAGATCGTAAAGGAGATCGCAGAGCTTCCGGCTCTCAGGATCGCCGGTATGTTTACCCACTTTGCACGGGCAGACGAGGCAGATAAGACGAATGCAGGGGAGCAGTACAGACGGTTTCGCGAGTTCTGCGATGATGTGAAGGCAGCCGGTGTGGCTGTCCCAGTCTGTCACTGTTCCAACAGCGCAGGAATCGTGGAGCTCCCGGATTTTAACATGGACGCGGTCCGCGCGGGAATCACGATCTACGGCATGTATCCGTCGGATGAGGTAAAACAGGATATCATTTCTCTGAAACCGGCGATGGCGTTAAAGAGCTTTATCACTTACATCAAAGAGATCGGACCGGGAACGGAGGTCAGCTACGGCGGAACCTTTAAGGCGGAGAAGACGATGCGGATCGCTACGGTCTCTGCAGGTTACGGGGACGGCTATCCGAGAAATCTCTCCGGAAAAGGAGAGGTGCTGATCCATGGAAAACGGGCAAAAATCTTAGGACGGATCTGCATGGACCAGTTTATGGCGGATCTTACGGGAATCCCGGAGGCCGAAGAGGGAGATCCCGTGACACTTGTGGGCATGGACGGGGATCAGGAGATCACTATGGAGGAGCTGGCAAATATTTCCGGCGGATTCCATTACGAGATCCCGTGCCTGATCGGAAAACGTGTGCCGCGGCGGTATGTGAAGAATGGAAAAGAAGTGGGCGGCATGATGTGCAGGGATGAAGAGTACGAAGGATTTTGACGGTCAGGCTCGAAAACCGGTACGTCTGAATAAAATATCATAAGTGGGAAATACTCTGGACTATAAGAAGCATGCGCGACAGGCTTCTTGAAGGAGCGCGGCAGCCGCCGGGGACAGGTGCAGGCACAGCCCCGGATCTGCTGACCGCATAGAAATTCAGGCGGAGTGTGAGACTTGTGATTATCAGACGGGGCGATATCTATTATGCGGATCTGAGACCGGTAGTCGGTTCGGAGCAGGGAGGCGTGCGGCCTGTGCTCGTGATCCAGAACGATGTGGGGAACAAGCATAGTCCCACGGTGATCTGCGCGGCGATCACATCAAGGATGAATAAGGCAAAACTTCCTACCCATGTGGAGCTTTCCGCCAGAGACTGTGACATGGTGAAGGACTCTGTGATCCTTTTAGAACAGCTCCGGACCATTGATAAGCAGAGGCTCAGGGAAAAGATCTGTCATATCGACGGGGAGCTGTTAGACCGGGTGGACGAGGCGCTGAAGGTCAGCCTGGAGCTTGGATGCTATTAGGAAAATGCCTGTGAAAGTGGCGGAACCTGTTACATAATCGCGGGTGTATTCCTTGACGGGGCATGGATTTAATGCTATAGTGGACAAATAGTAACTGTTCAGTAGGTCTGCGCATTTACTGCGCTGACCGTAAGAAAACTTAGCCGTAAGAAAACTTAGACTAGAATGCAAAAATCCTATCGGCACAGCCGATTTGGAATGGATCTTTGAAACAATTCAGCCGTGGATCTGGAAACTGCTGGATGCAGTACTGAAAATGATAAAGGAGTGTAGGTAATTCTCATGGACGATGGCAATTCGTGGATAGGAATTGTTTTATTTGCCGCATCGGTGATCCTGTTTGCGGTGATGTACGGATTCGGTGCGGCGGTTCAGGCGCTGAACACCAGTGCACTGGAGGATGAGCGCGATGAGGGGAATAAGAGAGCGGAAAAGCTTCTGAAGATCCAGGAGGATCCGTATCTCTTTATCCGCACAAACCAGCTGGCGACGAGTATCCTGACACTGGCAATGGGAGCGTCTTCCCTGCTGTTTGTGGTACGAAATCTGACGGCACTGCTCGGAGTGCGCACGAAGATGCCGCATCTGGCAGCCGTTGGAATTTCATATGTCGCGGGACTTGTGGGAATCTCATTTCTGCTCACGGGACTGGGGATCGTGATCCCGAAGCGTATCGCTGCGAAAAGTCCGATCCGGTTCTGCTATAAGGTGCTTCCACTGGTGGAGCTTGTGGCGAAATTTCTGTTTCCGTTCGCGTGGCTGATGGATCAGTTCGCCTATATCTCCCTGAAGGCGGTGGGAATCAATATCCGCGAAAAAGATGACAATGTGACCGAGGAAGACATCATGTATATGGTCAATGAAGGTCATGAGCAGGGGGTCTTAGAGGCCAGTGAGGCGGAGATGATCACGAATATCTTCGAGTTCGATGATAAAGTGGCGGCGGATATCATGACGCACCGCACGGCTGTCCTTGCGTTGGACGGGGAGATCACGCTTAAGGAAGCGCTGGATTTCGTTGTGAAGGAAGCAAACTACTCGAGATTCCCGGTTTATGAGGAAGATATCGACAATATCATCGGTATTCTCCACATGCGGGACATGCTTCATTACACAGACTCGAAAGAACATTTAAATACACCGATCAAAAAGATCAAGGGTCTGCTCAGAAGCCCACACTTTATTCCGGAGACGAAGAATATCAACGCACTCTTTAAGGAGATGCAGTCCCAGAAGATCCATATCGAGCTGGTCGTGGATGAGTATGGTCAGCTTGCGGGTATCGTCACGATGGAGGATATCTTAGAGGAGATCGTCGGAAATATTCTGGACGAGTATGATAAGGAAGAGCCGGATATCGTTTCCAGAAAGAATGGTACATATGAGCTTACCGGTCTCACACTCTTAGATGATGTGGAGGAGACTCTTGGGGTGGAGTTTGATAAGGAAGATAAGGATAACTTTGACACGTTGAACGGTTTCATGGTGTCAAGACTTGGACATATCCCGAAAGCGGGAGAGAAGGGAAGTGTCCGGATCGGGGACTATCTGTTAAAGATCATGAAAGTGGAGAACAAGGTGATCCAGACGGTTCTTGCGATTCCGTTACCGAAAGAAGAGAAGAAATAGAAAGAAGAAATAAAAAACGGATACTTTGCACTCCGGCATCCCTGCCGGAAGCGAAAGTATCCGTTTTTACATTAGTCCTGCTCGCGGAATTTTACGGTGCCGGCAGCCGGATCCATGGATTCAACGATCGCTAAGGACTCTAAGTGGTAGCCCAGATTTCTGATGACCTGTCCGCCGATCTGGAATCCTTTTTCTACCGCGATGCCGATTCCTTCAACTGTAGCGCCCGCCTCATGGACAATGGAGATCAGTCCCTGAAGGGCATAACCGTTCGCCAGGAAGTCATCGATAATTAAAACATGGTCATCCGGGGAAAGGAATTTCTTGGAAACGATGACCTGATTTTTACATTTATGGGTGAAGGATTCTACTTCAGCAACATACATTTCGCCGTCAAGGTTTACGCTCTGGGATTTTTTCGCGAAAACGACCGGCACATGGAAGTGCATTGCCGCGATACAGGCAATACCGATGCCGGATGCCTCGATGGTCAGGATCTTGTTGATATTTTCATTTGCAAAACGGCGCTTGAACTCTGCGCCCATCTCGTCAAAAAGTTCGATATCCATCTGATGGTTTAAAAAGCTGTCGACTTTTAATACGTTTCCCTCTTTTACAACACCGTCTTTCGCGATACGCTCTTCTAAAAAGTTCATGTTCTTTCCTCCGTAATTCCCCTTTTCGGGTGTATCTGTATTGTATCCAATTATAGCAATATTGGGGGGAGATTACAAGATGAAAAGTCGGGGAAGATGAATGGGCACAGGGATGGAAAAGCGACATCTTTTATAAAAGTTTATGGACTGCGGGCTTGCACGGAGAGCAGGAGCGTGATATTATGGAACAACAATAAATTCTTGATTCTGAATGATCTGATATTCGATATGCTCTTAGCTGCGCTGCGGCATCGTTTTTCTTTATGTTCCATTTGAATAATGCTTCAATAGCAGACTTTGCTCGATACTTTATCAGATTTGGAAAGGTATTATGCTTTTATGGATAAATATGAGGTATTAAAACAGTATTTCGGCTATGACGCTTTCCGGGACGGACAGGAAAAGATGATCGACGCGATCACCTCCGGCAGGGACGTACTTGGAATCATGCCGACGGGTGCGGGAAAGTCGCTCTGTTACCAGATCCCGGCGTTGATGGCAGGGGAGAACGGGGGAATTACGCTTGTGATCTCACCGTTAATTTCCTTAATGAAGGACCAGGTCAGCGCGCTGAACCAGGCGGGAGTCCATGCGGCCTATTTAAACAGTTCCCTGACGCCAGGGCAGTATTATAAAGCGCTGGGATATGCCCGCGAGGGTCGATATCCGATCATCTACGTCGCGCCGGAGCGCCTTCTGACACCGGAATTTCTCGATTTTGCCGTCCACGCGAAGATCGCTATGGTGGCGGTGGACGAGGCCCATTGTGTCTCCCAGTGGGGGCAGGATTTCAGGCCCGGTTACCTAAAAATAGAAGAATTTTTGTGTACACTCCCGAAACGTCCGGTAGTCAGCGCCTTCACGGCAACGGCGACGGCGGAGGTTCGGGATGATATTATCGATCTCCTGAAACTCCAGGATCCGGTGGTGACGACAACAGGATTCGACCGTCCAAACCTCTATTTCGAGGTCCAGAGCCCGAAGGACAAGTATGCGGCGGTAAAGACATATATCGAAGAACACGCCGGTCAGTGCGGCATCGTTTACTGCCTGACGAGAAAACTCGTGGAGGAGGTGACGGAGAAGCTGATGAAGGACGGCTTTTCCGTGACGAGATACCACGCGGGACTTTCCGACAGCGAGAGAAAACAGAATCAGGAGGATTTCATCTTCGACCGGGCGCAGATCATGGTGGCGACCAATGCCTTCGGCATGGGAATTGACAAGTCGAACGTCCGCTTTGTGATCCACTACAATATGCCGAAGAACATGGAGAGCTATTATCAGGAAGCCGGCCGCGCGGGGCGTGACGGGGAACCGGCGGACTGCCTGCTGCTCTACGGCGGCCGAGATGTGGTGACAAACCAGATGTTTATCGACAACAACCGGGATAATGAGGAGCTTGACGATGTGACGAGAGCGATCGTTGCGGAGAGAGACCGGGATCGCTTGAAAAAGATGACGTTCTACTGCTTTACGAACGACTGCCTGAGAGAGTATATCCTGCGGTATTTCGGGGAGTATGGAAGCGGATACTGCGGGAACTGCTCGAACTGCAAGACACAGTTTGAGGAGATGGATGTGACGGAGATTGCGAAGGCTATCGTGGGCTGCGTCGCAGAGTGCCGGGAGCGGTATGGAACCACGGTGATCCTGGATACTGTCCACGGGGCAGCGACGGTGAAGATCCGAAACTACCACATGGATGAGAATTCCCATTACGGAGAGTTATCGAAGGTTCCCACATACAGATTGCGCCAGGTCTTAAATTTCCTCCAGGTGAAGGAATATCTTGTGGTGACATCCGACGAGTACGCCATCGTAAAACTCGGAAAGAACGCGGCGCCCCTCTTAAACGGCGAAGATGAGAAAGTCACGATGAAGCTCCCAAAGGAGCAGGAGAGAATGAAGACTGGGAAGACTTCCGGTGCGAAGAAGCCAAAGATGGCGGCCGGAAACGAGAACTTTACAGAGAAGGAGACGACGCTTTTCGACCTCTTAAAGGAACTTCGCAGGGAGATCGCAAGGGAAGAAAAAGTCCCGCCCTACATCGTATTCTCCGACAAGACGCTGGTACATATGTGCCTTGTAAAACCCAAAAATAAGGAGGAAATGTTGAAGGTTTCCGGCGTCGGAGAGTTTAAGTTTGAGAAGTACGGGGAGAGGTTCCTGGATAAAATCAGGGACTCTTTGAGTGGGGAATTATAAATTTAAAAGCGCAGAAAGTTTCGAAATATCGAAATTTATGCGCTTTTTGCATAGATAAAAATAGGAAATCGACTTGACGAATCACAGAAACGGGTGTATGATAATGACAGTTTCACTCACACGCGTTAAAGCGTAACGCAACAACGCATTTAAGAACGGGATTCCGCATGAAGGAAAGGATTCCGAAAAGAGAAAAATTAAGGGGAGATCGATATTATGAAAAAAGTAACAGCATTTGCAATGGCAGCCGTTGTCGCTGCTTCCGCATTGACAGGCTGTGGATCCAGCTCCACAGCAGAGACAACAGCAGCAGCCACAGAGGCAAAAACAGAAGCTGCGGCAGCAGATTCCACTGAGGCGGCAAAAGAGGACGGCAAGACTTATAACGTAGGTATCTGCCAGTTAGTCCAGCATCCGGCTCTTGATGCGGCGACAGAAGGCTTCGAGGCTGCATTAAAAGATAAGCTCGGTGACAATGTAAAATTTGATCTTCAGAACGCATCCGGCGATTCCGCGACATGCGCAACGATCATCAACCAGTTCGTATCCAACGATGTAGACCTGATCCTTGCAAACGCGACTGCAGCTCTTCAGGCAGCAGCGGCAGGAACCAGCGAGATCCCGATCCTCGGAACTTCCATCACAGACTATGCGACTGCTCTTGACATCGATAACTGGACCGGTACGACAGGTCTTAACATTTCCGGAACCTCCGATCTCGCACCGCTTGACCAGCAGGCTGCGATGCTCAACGAGCTGTTCCCGGACGCAAAGAATGTCGGCTTATTATACTGTTCCGCAGAGCCGAACTCCAAATATCAGGCAACAACCGTAAAAGGATCTCTGGAGGAGCTTGGATATACCTGTAAGGAATACACCTTCGCAGACTCCAACGATATCGCTTCCGTAACAACAACAGCAGCAGGAGAGAACGATGTTCTCTATGTTCCGACCGATAATACGGCTGCTTCCAATGCAGAGATCATAAACAATATCTGCCTGCCGGCAAAGGTTCCGGTAATCGCAGGTGAAGAGGGAATCTGCTCCGGATGCGGCGTTGCAACTCTTTCCATCGACTACTACGATATCGGATACAAAGCCGGTGAGATGGGCGCAGAGATCCTGATGGACGGCAAAGATGTAAAGGAAATGCCGATCGAGTTTGCACCGGAGGTAACAAAGAAATATAACAAGGCAAACTGCGAGGCACTTGGAATCACGGTTCCGGATGACTACGTTGCGATCGAAGAATAATAACGACTTGAAATTATAAGGACATCAGGGTGGCAAACAGCAAAAACTTTTGTCACCCTGTTTGCTATCATCAGCCATAGGAGGAAAGAAACGTGAATTTTTTGACACTGTTCAACGCGCTGCCGGGTGCCTGTGCACAGGGACTCATCTGGGGCATCATGGCGATCGGCGTTTATATTACATATAAGATCCTTGATCTTGCGGATCTTACCGTGGACGGAACCATGTGTACGGGTGGTGCTGTCTGCATCATTTTCATGTTAAACGGGCATTCCGTAGGGGTATCCCTGTTTGCAGCCTTTATCGCGGGAATGATCGCGGGTCTGGTGACCGGAATCTTTCACACGGCGATGGGGATCCCGGCGATCCTCGCGGGAATCCTGACTCAGCTTGGTCTCTACTCCATCAACCTTCGCATTATGGGTGGTAAGGCAAATCAGGCCATCAGCGTGGATAAGTATGATCTTTTAGTGTCTCTCCGTTATGTAAAGGGAGTCGCTTTTTATAAGAACACGATCTTCGTGACGGCATTAATCATTGTGATCCTGATCGGAGTCCTCTACTGGTTCTTCGGAACGGAGATCGGATGTTCCATCCGTGCCACAGGCTCCAATCAGAATATGTCACGTGCCCAGGGTATCAATACCGATTTCACAAAGATCTTAGGTCTTATGATCTCCAACGGGATCGTTGCCTTTGCGAGCGGCTTATATGCCCAGTATCAGGGCTTTGCGGATGTCAACGCAGGCCGCGGTGCCATCGTGATCGGTCTTGCAGCCGTTATCATCGGTGAGGTCGTTTTCGGAAAGATCAGCCAGAACTTCGGCTTCAAGCTGTTCTCCGTTGCCTTCGGCGCGATCATTTACTATCTGGTCCTTCAGGTCGTACTCTGGATGGGATTAAATTCCAACGATTTAAAACTCCTGTCAGCTCTTGTCGTTGCGGTATTCCTTGCGATCCCGTACATGAAAGGCAAATATTTCTCTAAACCGGTAAAAAGAGGAGGTGCACCTCGTGCTTGATCTTCACAGTATTTATAAAACCTTCAACGCGGGAACCGTCAATGAAAAGACTGCGTTAAACGGATTAAATCTTCATTTAAACGAAGGCGATTTTGTCACTGTCATCGGTGGAAACGGAGCTGGAAAATCTACCATGTTAAATGCGGTCGCAGGAACGTGGTTTGTGGATGAGGGAAAAATCACCATCGATGATATCGACGTGACAAAGCTCCCGGAGCACAAGCGTGCGAAGTATCTCGGACGTGTATTCCAGGATCCGATGACAGGAACGGCTGCCACCATGCAGATCGAGGAGAACATGGCATTAGCAGCAAGAAGAGGAATGACACGTTCTCTGAAGGCCGGAATCACCGCAAAAGAGCGTGAGTTCTACAGGGAGCAGTTAAAGATCTTAGGCCTTGGTCTTGAGGACCGCCTCACATCAAAAGTCGGACTTCTCTCCGGCGGACAGAGACAGGCGCTGACCCTTCTCATGGCAACCTTAAAGAAGCCGAGACTTCTCCTTTTAGACGAGCACACGGCAGCCCTCGACCCGAAGACGGCAGCGAAGGTTCTTGAGACAACCGACAAGATCGTAAACAGTGAGCATCTGACAACACTCATGATCACTCACAACATGCGCGATGCGATCGCCCACGGGAACCGTCTGATCATGATGAACGCAGGCCACGTGATCTATGATGTGGCCGGAGAGGAGAAGAAACACCTGACAGTCCAGGATCTTCTTGCGAAGTTTGAGGAAGCTGCAGGCGGCGAACTTGCGAACGACCGTATGATCCTGTCGTAGGGGCCATATATATAGAAGAAACAGGTCGAAAAGTAGATAAACGGCAGCGGATATCTGTAAGCAGATTGCAGAGTTTGCTGCCGTTTTTTGTGTAATAGGAAATTCCGAGGAATTCTCTATTACACAAAAGGCACTCATGTGCCAATGATGCGCACTCGCGCGAAGATGTAGATTGTCGCAAGCGACCGCGCGAGGCGCGAAAATGTGCCAAGGCACATTCTTTATTATTGCTTTTTTGCGTATTCCGTTGTATAAATGATGTGCAGCCTAAAAGGATTAAATACCGGACTGCGGGCAGATGCGGCGCAGGGAAAAGGCTGTGTTCAGGAGGAAATATTTATGAGCAGATCTGCAAAAAATGATAAAACAAAGACAAATGTGATGCGGCTTTTAGATGCCGCGAAAATCCCTTACGAGGCGAAGGAGTACCCGGTGGATGAGAACGATCTCTCCGGAAGCCATGCGGCGGACATGCTGGGTGTGGATCATGGAAGCGTGTTTAAGACCCTTGTACTGAAGGGAGAACGCACCGGATTTTTCGTCTGCTGTATTCCTGTGGACGGTGAAGTAGATTTAAAAAAGGCGGCGAAAGCGGCGGGAGATAAGAAGGTGGAGATGCTTCCGATGAAGGATCTTTTAGCCACAACGGGGTACATCCGCGGTGGCTGTTCTCCTATCGGAATGAAGAAAAAGTTCCCGACTTTTATTGATGAGGCGGCGTTAAAATACGAAACGATCGCTGTCAGCGCGGGCCAGAGGGGATTCCAGGTACTGCTTTCCCCGCAGACTCTCGCGGACTATGTGGGAGCAAAACTGCTGGATTTGCAGCAAAATGGTTAACATAAATGAAAAAGTTATCGGAAACCACCTGAAAGTGGGGAATCAATATTTAACAAAATTGTAACATTTGCAATATTTTATACTTGCCAATACCACCAAAAATTTAGGTTTTATGCCGATAATATTTGGAAAAGATATTAATAAAATGTAACAATCATTAAAAAACGGGCTGTAAAATGTAACAAAGTTGGCCATGGCTTATTGACATTTGCCCTCTCATTCTCCTATAATCACAGACACCGGCCGGAAAACGGTCGGAATGAACAACCGGCGACAGGACGGAGAAAGAGGGTATTCAAAATGAATCCATGGAACTCATTTCTTCAGACAGTCTTTCAGTTTGTGAAATCACTCTTCACCGGTGTGACAAAGAAGATGCACCGGAATGCGGCAATTCTCACGATGGGCGCAACATTGATCGCAGTGATTCCATTTACAGCGGTGGACTTCCAGGGCGGAGGCAAAAACGCGATCGTAGCGTTTGCAGAGACGCAGGGAGGTTCGGATGAAGACAGTCTGGAGGAGACAGAAGATACTGCTCTTCCGGAAACAGACGGAAATGTTTTAGAGGATGAGACGACGGCGGATGAAGCATCATCCGCGGAGACGGAAGCAGATATCGAGAAAGAAACTGAAAATACAGAGACGAATGATAAGAACAGCGCCGAGGACGCAGGAGCTTCGGAAAAAGCAGACGAGAGCAATGGGGCTCAGGATGAGTCTGCGGGGCCGGAAGTGGAAACTGCGGGAAACGCAGAGGCCAGAGCTGTGCAGGTTGAGGCGGAAGCAGAAGGCTCACCTGTGACAGAGGTACAGGCGGAAGCGGAAGAGACTGCGGCGGAGGAGCCTGCAAGGGAAGTTTTCACCGGCTACTCTGACAGCGACTACGATGTTCTTCTACGGATCGTGCAGGCGGAAGCTGGAAACTGTGACATGGAAGGCCGTGTCATGGTGGCGAACGTGATCTTAAACCGTGTGGAGAATGACTCATTCCCGAACACGATCACGAAAGTTGTCTACCAGAAACACCAGTTTTCACCGGTGTCCAACGGCTCCATCAAGAGATGCAGGGTCACAGCCGAGACGGTGGAGGCCGTAGGGCGGGCGCTCTCAGGTGAAGACCTGACGGACGGTGCCCTGTATTTTATGAACCGGCATGCGTCATCAAAAAAGAACGCCAGCTGGTTTGACAGACATCTGGAATTCCTGTTTAAACATGGAAATCACGAGTTTTTCCGGTAAACTCCGGGTCAGATAAAAAGGATAAGGGAAAGGCGGCATGTGCCAGAACCGTAAAAAAGCGGTTCTGGTGGGTGCCGCTTTTTTGCAGCTGCAGATCTGAAATAGAATACAGGTGATATATTCTGTCGGTTTGAAAACGAAAAGTCGACAGCCATGGAAAATAGTGGAGGTTGGCGGAAGGGCAGTACAGGATTTTATAATTGACATTTAAATGGGAGCATGGGATAATAAAACTCATGAAATTGGAAATACGTGAAAGAGGAAAAATGATGAAGTTAAAAAGAGTATTTTTTGATCTTGACGGCACACTGACGGATTCCATGCCAGGGATCACGAGGGGTGTTCAGTATGCGCTGAAACATTACGGCATCCATGTGGATGACCTTTCGGTCTTGAAACCGTTTGTGGGACCGCCGCTCTTCGACAGCTTTAAGAGATATTATAATTTTTCAGATAAGGACGCAAATGATGCGATCTATGTGTTCCGGGAATACTACGATGTGAAAGGCTGGATGGATAGTGCGCCGTTCGATGGCGTGGAAGATATGTTAAAGACCTTAAAGGAGGCTGGCCTCGAACTCTATGTGGCAACATCGAAGCCGGAGGAGACCGCAAAGAAAGTCCTGGAATATTTCCAACTGACAGAGTATTTTAAATTTATCGGCGGCGCGTCCATGGATGAAGCGCGTGTGAATAAGGACGATGTGATCCGCTATGTCCTGGAAGAAAACTGCATCAGAGAGGAGGAGAAGCCTTCCGTGATCATGGTGGGTGACCGGGAACATGATGTATACGGTGCGAAGAAAACGGGACTTTCCGTGATCGGCGTGCTTTACGGATATGGAAGCCGTGAAGAACTCCAGAGCGCCGGGGCAGATTACCTCTGTGAGACACCGGAGGAGACAGCAAAGCTCTTAAAAGGTATGATGTAAAAAAAGATCAGCCGATATTTGGGATGCTTTGTCTGTGTAAAAGACAAGACAGACAGTACAGCAGGGATCGAAGATCCGGTTTACAGCTATGTCGGGAGTTGTAATTATGAGTCGCAGAAAAATACATGACACCAGGAAATGGAACTTGAAAAATGATCCGTGATGCGCTATAATAGTTCTCAGTTAAAGGGAATGTGATTCCTGGGATGTTCGACACTCCTGTCTATTTTGAACCTACATTTTGACATACGGGATTCCTATATTCTTGAACGGATGTCAGGCCTCCAAAGAGTGGAAGGCAGATGTTTAAGTGCGGATGCCCACCTAGCACTGCTAGGCGTCAATTATTCAGGAAACGGCATTTTGGGATTGCGAAAGATAAAAAAGCAGCGAGAGATCGCTGCTTCTTTTCATGTAACAAGAAATTCCGAGAAATTTCCTGTTACATAAAAAGGCACTAACGTGCCAGTGATGCGCACTCGCGCGAAGATATAGATTGTCGCAAGCGACCGCGCGAGGCGCGAGAATGCGCCAAGGCACATTCTTTTCACTTTATAGGAAAGACCGCCTGCGAGGATTTCCAAACGACGGTTTTGGAATGCGGGGAATGTTCAGATTCTGTTAATACTCTTTTCTAAATGATCGAAGTATGATATTATGGGTGCAAACAGGCTTCGCCACCCGTGGCAGGGGTGAGAGAAGCTGCTGCAAAGGAGAAACTTTTTTTATGAAAAATGAACGGTTCGAACGATACATTTACATGGGGGTGACGGCAATCCTTGTACTGATCGCAGCGGTGTTTGTCGTCTTTCTGTTTCTGGAGAGGAATGCAGTGTTTGCCTTTCTGGGAAAAGTACGGTTTGTCCTGGCACCGGTGATCTACGGCGCTGTACTTGCTTTTTTAATGTCTCCGGTCTATAACCGGTGCTACAATACAGTCGTGTATGTGCATGATGACGACAAGAAAAAAGAGGACGAGGAAAAGAAGATCGCGCCAAAGAAACGGTTCAAGAGTGAATCCTTCGGCAATTTCCTTGGAAAAGCCGTTGGAACAGTGATAAGCCTTGCGTTTCTGATCGTGGTGGTCGTAAGCCTTTCCAGCATGATCATCCCGCAGCTCTATTCCAGTATCGTGGGGATCATCAACATGATGCCGGTTTATTTCCAGAACGTGTATGACTGGCTGACGGAATTCTTCGTGAACAACCCGCCGGTGGAGCAGGCAATCTTAAATATTTACGAGCAGTCAGCCCAGTATTTTCAGAGCTGGATGGAGACGGACTTAATGTCGAATCTCTCCAATTTCCAGAACTTCCAGAATATTGAGAAGATTGTCGGCGGCGTATCCAGCGGAGTCATGAATGTGATCACGCTGACAAAAAACATGCTGATCGGATTGATCGTTATGATCTATCTGTTAAATATCAAGGAATCCCTATCAGCGCAGGGAAAAAAATTTATTTATTCCGTTCTTCCACTGAAAGCGGCCAATATCGTTGTGGCTGAATTCCAGTTTATTAAAAAAGCGTTTTCCGGCTTTATTATCGGAAAACTGATCGATTCCCTGATCATCGGAATTCTCTGCTTTATCCTGATGCATCTGTTTAAGCTGCCGTATGAGCTGCTGATCAGCGTGATCATCGGAGTGACGAATGTGATACCGTTCTTCGGACCATTTATTGGAGCAGCTCCGTGCGCGATCCTCGTATTCCTCATCAGTCCGAAACAGTGTCTGTACTTTATTGGGCTGATCCTTGTGCTTCAGCAGTTTGACGGAAATATTTTAGGACCGAAGATCCTGGGAAATTCCACAGGTGTTTCCAGCTTTGGTGTACTGTTTTCGATCCTGCTGTTCGGCGGATTGTGCGGATTTGTGGGAATGATCATTGCGGTTCCGTTGATGGCAGTCATCATTCATATTTATAATCAGATTCAGGAATATCTCCTTTCAAAGAAGAGTCTGAGCATAAAAGAAGAGGACTATGTAAATCTGAAGCGGATCGACGAACAGAACGGCGAGTATAAAAAACACGGTGACGAACAGTAGCTGGTTCTGGTCGGGAAAGGAATTATGAACGAGAGAAGGAAACTGATAAACTGGATGGCGGGAGTCACGACGTTCATCGTGGTTCTGCTGATCGTGATCGTACTTCTGGACAGGGAAGAGGATGGAGTCTCCCTGGCAGCGGCATCCCGGACGGTGGCACTGACACTGGAGTCGGGGAATGGAATTCTTGAAAATGCGCCGGAGACGTCGAATTTTGATGAAGATCTATCGGACCAGTGGTATGTGAAATATATGGACTACCTCTATGGTCAGGGATATCTTGACAGCGGATCGGTCAAAGCGGACGAGCGGAGCGCTACGTCCGCAGTTACATACGCGGTTCTTTCGGACTGGGCGAAAAAGGCATCGGAAGAGGGAAAAGGGGAAACAGATGCGCTCCTTTCTTATGTGGATTCCGGTGACCGGGCGAAAAAGGCGGTCTCCAGTGAGAATTTCTGGAAGTTCTATGACGCGTTCCTCGCGGCGGTGGATCCGGACAGAGCTGTGGCCGAGGTGGAGACGGACCTTTACGGAACACCGGACAATGTGGATGGTGCGTCTGCATGGACAGCCTACACGAGGGACGGTATTTTTCAGTTTGAGGGACTTTACCTCGACGGATATATTGACCAGAAGATCCGGTTTCTGGCGAGAGACGATGAGATCTTAAAGGTGGAGGAGATGGTCTCGGACGAGATCGTCTACGAGAATGCCTGGATCTCGGGATTCTCCGGAAAGACAGTGACGGTCTTTATCGGAAATATCCAGAGGGAATTTCCGGTAAAGGGAGTTTTAAAGGATGAGAGCGAGATCTCCGGTCAGATCGGAGATCTGTACTTAAAGGGCGGAACCCCAAAACGACTGGTGCTGAAGAAAGAGAAGATCACCGGAACGGTCCTTGCGGTCCGCGACACAGAGATTGAGATCGACGGCTACGGCAGCGTGCCGCTGGCGGATCAGTTTAAGATCTATCGGACCTACGGTGTTCTCAGGGAACAGCAGAAGAAGGATATTCTCGTCGGCTACCACATGCAGGAATTTGTGGTGGCGGATGGAAAGATCTGTGCGGCCCTGACGACGGAGAAACCGGATATCGACATGATCCGCGTGCTTATCATGACGAACGGATTTAAGTCACTGTTCCATGATACGATCACACTTTCCTGCGACTCCATGGCAGTGTTGGAGTACGGAGATGAGAAGGATGCAAAGACGGAGTCCATCGCAGCAGGGGAGACGGTGACGATAAAACCGGGAGATTCAAGGCTCGCAAGTGGGCGTCTCACATTCCGTTCCGCAAATGAAGGCGGAATGATCACGGTACACAGTCTGGAGCGCGCTCAGGGAATGCCCGTCTATCCGGGACATATGGAGATCACGGAGGAGAGCGACGGCCTGCTTCTCTTAAACGAGGTGGATCTCGAGGAATATTTAAAGCGGGTGACACCGAGCGAGATGCCGCCGACTTATGAGCTGGAGGCGCTGAAGGCCCAGGCGGTCTGTGCGAGAACCTACGCATGGAGGCAGATTCAGGGCAATGCCTACTCGACCTACGGTGCCCATGTGGATGACAGCACGAATTTCCAGGTGTACAACAACACGCTGACCTTCGATTCCACGGATACCGCTGTGAATGAGACCTTTGGTCAGCTTCTGGAATACAACGGGGATCCCATCGAGGCGTTCTATTACTCCACATCTGACGGGCATGGAACCGACGGAAGTGTGTGGGGAGCGGATGCGTCCAACACGCCGTACCTCAGGGCAGTCACGATCAACAACAAGGCGAAGAAGCTGGATCTGACATCCAACGAGGCCTTTGAGAGCTTTATCAAGGACGAGAACACAGATGCCTACGACTCTGACTTCCCGATGTTCCGTTGGAACACGAAGACCACCAGCACGATCCTGGACGAAAAGATCGGCGGGGTCGGCAGGATCACGGGACTTACGATCACATCCAGGGGAGCGGGTGGATACGCGAAGACCCTGAAGGTCGTTGGAACGGAAGGTTCCAAGACATTTTCCGGGCAGAGCAGGATCCGCAGCATTCTCGGAAATGTATCACTTGTATACAACAGGAAAGACGGTTCCACATCTACGGGATGGGATACGCTTCCCAGCGGTTTCATCTATATCGAGAACAACGGAACCGATGAAAATCAGGTGACGACCTTCACAATCTACGGAGGCGGCTTCGGACACGGTGTCGGCATGAGCCAGAACGGTGCCCAGGGCATGGCAAAGCAGGGAAAGACCTGCCAGGAGATTTTAAAGTTCTTCTATGACGGGTGCGGGCTGATGGATATTAGTGAAGTGAATTAATGGAATATGAAAAATAAACAGCTCTGTGCAGCAGTTAAATGGAAAAGTGGATTTCGTTTGGCAGCGGTGCAGGGCTGTTTCGATCTTGAATAAGTCTGGGACAGGAAGTGGGAGAGTTCTTACCAAGGAAAGAAAAGGAAAAAGCCCGTGGAAGCATGTTTTCACGGGCTTTTGCTTTTGTTGAAGAGTTTTGTTAAAATTCGCGGTTATGGGTGATAATACCAAACTTACTTTCTGTACAGGTATTTCGGCACCCCGTTCTCCATCACGCGCTTCGGCTCGCCCTGGATCAGCGGGAGAGCGTAAGCTGAGAAGTCATCGGTGATATCGTTTCCTGCCGCGTTGATCCATTCCTTTGGGAATTTCTTTTCCTGATTGCAGATGAGGCTTACATCCTCCGGTGTGCAGTGCATCTTGTACGGCATGTCGGAGTCACGCTTGAAGGCGATCATCTTCTTTGTCTCCCCGGCGAGAACTGCCTTCACACCGGCAGCGCCTGCCATGGCAGCTTCCTCGATATCCGTCTCAGATACCATCATGCCGCTGCAGCGCTGGTTGACATTTAACTCGATGGAGCGGACTTTCACGCCGAACTTGTCGCGGACAAAGCTTTCCAAGACCTCACCGCAGCCGGTGAGCATCTTGTGACCGAAGGAATCGAGCTTCGCTGCGTCGGAGTACTCGCAGACAAAGGTGCCGCCCTCATCGGCAATTCCCTCGGAGACGCAGACAACGAGGTTCGGGGATTTCTTGAATGCAGCGTCCAGGTCATTATAGAACTGCTCTAAGGAGAACGGAGTCTCCGGGAGGTAGATAAGGCATGGGTTGTCGCCCTCATATTTTCTTGCAAGCCTGGAAGCAGCGGTGAGCCATCCTGCGTGGCGTCCCATGATCTCGACGATGGTGACGGATCTCTGCTGATAGACGGAGGCGTCGAGGACGATCTCGCGGACGGTGGAGGCAACATACTTTGCGGCGCTTCCGAAGCCCGGTGTGTGGTCGGTGAGGACAAGATCGTTGTCGATGGTCTTCGGGATTCCGATGAATTTCACATCGCTTCCAATCTTCTCCGCATAGCGGGAGAGCTTGTCCACGGTATCCATGGAGTCGTTTCCGCCCACATAGAGGAAGTATCCGATGTTCATCTCACGGAAGTTATCGAAGATCGCAGGGTAAACTTCACTGTCTAAATCTGCCGGAAGTTTATAACGGCAGGAACCAAGGTATGCGGCCGGAGTGAGCTTTAAGAGCTCAAGTTCCTTGTCAGAGAGGTCCGTGGAAAGGTCCATCACATGGTCAGCGAGGAATCCCTCGATTCCGTTGATCATTCCGAGAACATGTCCGTCCGCGCCGGATTCCCTGAATGCTTTTACCGCACCATAAAGGCTCGCGTTGATGACGGCGGTAGGTCCGCCGGACTGTCCGATTACAAGATTTTTCATGATTTCTGTATTCTCCAATCTGAATGTATTCCGTAAGCTTATTATAAAAAAATGTGTATGGAAAATCAATGATGAATGTATAAAAACGGAAAAACGGGCAATCCTATGACCAGTACAAAAGAAAAAGATTAATACTTATCCTCCCCTTTTTAGTACCCTGTTCGCTGCCCCTATAGAGACAGCGGGCGGGGTATTTTTTGAATGAAAATCAGAAAAAAGGAGAAGCTAAAAGGCGGGGAGCGCAGAAAAAACTTTTGCGTTCAAAATATTTGAATGGAAAGCTTGACAAAGCCCGTGGAAAGGATTACTATCAAAAGCAGCAATATAGTTATGAAAACTACATGATACGGAATGTAGAAATGAAATAAACAGGAAAGGAAACCAGAAACGATGAGCAAAAAAGGATGGAAAGCCGGAGCAGTTCTGGCGGCCGGAGCTGGAATCACAGCGGTACTCGCGGCGAAGAAGCGCGGAAACATGGAAATGGATAAGATGAAAAAGACTTCCCATGGAAGCAGATCCGATTACCGCAACACAGAACTCGGAAAACATGATAAGAACAGCAAGGGAATCTACTACACAAACGGAAACTACGAAGCGTTCGCCCGCCCGGAGAAGCCGGCGGGAATCGAGGAGAAGTCCGCGTACCTTGTGGGAAGCGGTCTCGCATCCCTGGCAGCGGCATGCTTTCTCGTCCGCGATGCCCAGATGCCGGGAAAGAACATCCACATCTTAGAGGCCATGGATATCGCCGGAGGTGCCTGCGACGGAATCGATGATCCGACAAGAGGATATGTGATGCGCGGCGGCCGCGAAATGGAGGATCATTTCGAGTGCCTCTGGGATCTGTTCCACAGCATCCCGTCCCTGGAGGTTCCAGGCGCGTCCGTTCTCGATGAGTATTACTGGTTAAACAAGCATGACCCGAACTATTCTCTCTGTCGTGCCACAGAGCGCCGCGGCGAGGATGCCCATACGGACGGAAAGTTTGGTCTGAGCCAGAAGGGCAGTATGGAGATCATGAAGCTCTTTTTCACGAAGGATGAGGATCTCTATGACAAAACCATCGAGGATGTGTTCGATGATGAGGTATTCGGCTCCCAATTCTGGCTTTACTGGAGAACCATGTTCGCCTTTGAAAACTGGCACAGCGCCCTGGAGATGAAGCGGTACTTCCAGAGATTTATCCACCATATCGGCGGCCTTCCGGACTTCTCCGCTCTGAAATTCACCCGCTACAACCAGTACGAATCCCTGATTCTGCCGATGCAGAAATACCTGGAGGCGGCAGGCGTGGAGTTTCGGTTCGGCACAGAGGTCACAAACGTCCGCTTTGAGATCACGGACGGAAAGAAGACGGCCCGCGCTATCGAGTGCCGCACGAAGAACGGGGACACGGAGATCCCGCTGACGGAAAAGGACCTTGTGTTTATCACAAACGGAAGCTGTACAGAAGGGACGATCTACGGTGACCAGAACCATGCGCCGGTGGGTGACGCGGAAGTGAGAAGCAGCGGCTGCTGGAGCCTCTGGAAGAAAATTGCAGCCCAGGATCCGTCCTTCGGTCATCCGGAAAAATTCTGCTCCGATATCGAGAAGACGAACTGGGAGTCTGCGACGGTCACCACCGCAAATGAAGAGATCATCGACCAGATCAAGAAAATCTGCAAGCGCGACCCGAGGACAGGCAAAGTTGTTACCGGCGGTATCGTGAGCTGCCGCGATTCCAAGTGGCTTTTGAGCTGGACCATCAACCGCCAGGGACAGTTCAAGAATCAGAAGAAGGACGAGGTGTGTGTATGGGTATACAGCCTGTTCACCGATGTCCCGGGCGACTATGTGAAGAAACCCATGAAGGAGTGTACCGGTAAGGAGATCACCGCCGAGTGGCTGTATCATCTCGGAATCCCGGTGGAGGACATCGGGAGACTGGCAGGAGAAGAGTGCAACTGCACGCCGACCATGATGCCATATATCACAGCGTTCTTTATGCCGAGAGCTGCCGGAGACCGCCCGGATGTAATTCCGGACGGATCTGTAAACGCCGCCTTCCTCGGACAGTTTGCAGAGACTCCGAGAGATACGATTTTCACCACAGAGTACTCTGTCCGTACCGCCATGGAGGCAGTATACGGACTCTGTGGAGTGGACCGCGGTGTGCCGGAGGTATGGGGCAGTGTCTACGATGTAAGAGAGCTCCTGGACAGCACGGTGAAACTCATGGACGGAAAGTCCCCGCTTGAGATGAAGCTTCCGATGCCGTTTGAGATGTTGAAAAAGCCGCTGCTCCGAAAGATCGATAAGACGATCATTGGAAAACTTCTGCGGGATCACGATGTCCTTAAGGACTGGATGTTGTAGAGGCGTGGTGCGCGAATAAAATGGATATATGAGAATATAATGAAAATGCCGGAAATGGGAAGCTGCCTGTTTCCGGTATTTTTATGCCTGAATATGCTGAGATTTTTTGCGAAAAGGGGAGATCCGCTGTACTTTCTGTTTTCTTCCGCTTTGTTTTAAGAATTCGTAAGGGAAAAGAAATGGATTCCTTTGAGTGTATGCGGTAAGATAAGGATGTAAAAAGAAATAGTCCTGATACAGGTGAATTTCAGCTGCAAAGGGAAACAGAACATGAATGCCGCATGCCTGACGCAAATAAAATCGAGAGGTTATAAAAATTGATAAAGAGGGGGAAAGTATGAGAAAATATGGATTATATCTTCTGATCGCGGTGAGTCTCATGACTGGCTGCCAGAAAAAAGATACAGTGACGGTGGATACGGCAGCGGAGACGACACAGGAGAGCAGCGAGACAGGACTCAAGGCGGAAAGTGAGCCGGAAAGCACGGCGGAGAACTTGTCGGGCACAGATCAGAACGGGAATACGGACGTGGATGCCAGGGCGGACCGTCTCGCCCCAATCCCCATCGCGGTAAACGGGGAATATGACGGGGAATGGGATGACGCAGACCAGACTCCGATCATCACATCGCGCTGCGACAAGGTCTATGTACAGGGGGACGGATATGATGCGCTGAAGCAGTCGCTCATTTCCCTGAATAAAAACCTGGTCAGCCAGAATAAAGAGGAGTATGCCTCCTATAAAAAAGAAGCTGAGGATATGCGGAACAATTACCCGGATATGAAGCAGTCATATGTCTGCAATTATGAATTTAATCCGGTCCGCTTCGACCATACGGTCGTCAGTATGTACTGGCTGAAATATTATGATCTGGGAGGCGCGCATCCAAGCTCTGTGACGGAATACCACAATTTCGATACGCAGACAGGAAAAGAGCTGGAACTTTGCGATGTAGTAAAAGATCTTCCGGGATTCCGGAAATATGTGAAGGAGGAGCTTTCTGACCAGAAAGAGAAGAAAGGATTATTCGAAGATTATGAAACGACCGTGGACAGTCTGTTTGCGGGGACGGATGGATATGGGCCATTGGAATGGTGCATCACAAAAACAGGTGTGTGCATTCATTTTGACCAGTATGTTATCGCCTCATATGCGGCAGGAGCTGTTGATGTGGAGGTTCCGTTCGCCGGAAATGAAGCGATGTTCCGGACAGACTATATAGGGAAAGTCTCAGAAGGCTGGGCAGAAAAGACCAGTCCCTGGGAGACTGTGACGTATGAGAAGGGGGAAACCGATACGTCGGTGAGCTATCATTTTGATGATACTGCGGACGGGTATGGCACGAGAAATATCACGATCGAGCGGGAACAGGGTGGAAAGAAGGAAGAATTCACGATGGAACTCTATGGACAGCCCCAGGAAGGCTGGATCGTCATGACAGATGACGGGCACCCATATCTCTACACGGAGATTCAGAGTGAGAATGACTGGAGGACCATGGAAGTCTTTGACCTGAAGGGAGAAGAGATCCGTCATGTTGGTACATCGAATGACAGTCCTCATGGTGCCCTCTTAAATGATCCGGATGGATTTTACCTTACCCGCAGGGTGGACGCCTTGGGAACATACGACGCTTACCGGAAATTCCATGTGGGTGAGAGCGGGATGCCGGTGGCAGAGAATGATGTGTATACAAAAGTCAATGTCTGCGACTCGAAGGAGGACGAGGCGGCGCTGGTATCCACGAGGGAGCTTCCGGTGACGATGCTGGAAGCAGGCGGCAGTGAAAAAGAGGAGAGGCTTCCAGCGGGAACAAAGTATTATGTCCGGGCGACAGATCTGGAAAACTTTGTGGACATGGAGCTCTCCGATGGACGCAGATGCCGTCTGGCAGTGAAAAAGTCGGATAAAGGATGGGGATTCGAGATCGACGGGGTGTATGAAGAGGATTGTTTTGAATTTATCCCGTATGCTGGATAAAAAGAATGTGTCATGGTGAATTTCCACACCGAACGCGCTCGCCTGCTGTGATCTGCAACTTTTCGCGAACACGCATTCAGGAACGGGCGGAATCCGGGAAAAACGTCGAAATGCATTGACAAAACATATCCTCATGTTAAAATGGACTTATATGACGATTTGTAGCTGTGAAAATACCAGGCAGTTACGATTATTTGAAATACAGGAGGGGGAACCAATGAAGTTTTTCATTGATACAGCCAATGTGGATGAAATCCGCAAAGCAAATGACATGGGAGTGATCTGCGGAGTTACAACAAATCCGTCCCTGATCGCAAAAGAAGGAAAAGATTATGTTGAGACTTTAAAAGAGATCGCTTCTATCGTAGACGGACCGATCAGCGGTGAGGTAAAGGCAACAACAACTGACGCGGAGGGAATGATCGCGGAGGGCCGCGAGATCGCGAAGATCCACCCGAATATGGTCGTTAAGATCCCGATGACGATCGAAGGATTAAAGGCAACAAAAGTTCTTGCATCGGAAGGAATCAAGGTAAACGTGACTCTGATCTTCTCTGCAAATCAGGCGCTTCTCGCAGCTAGAGCAGGCGCAGCTTATGTATCCCCGTTCTTAGGACGCCTCGATGATATTTCCCAGCCGGGTATCGACCTCATCGACACCGTTGCAGAGATCTTCGCTCTCCATGATATTGAGACGGAGATCATCGCGGCAAGCGTACGACACACCATGCATGTAACAGAGTGCGCACTCGCAGGTGCCGATATCGCGACGGTTCCGTACAAAGTAATCGAGCAGATGACACATCACCCGTTAACTGACCAGGGAATTGAGAAATTCCGTAAAGACTATGAAGCAGTTTTCGGCAAATAAGGAAAATTCATGAGGACGCCTTCGGGCGTCCTTTTTTTGTGCGCTTTTCTGTGATAAAGAGGTAGTGGAAAGAACAGAAAACGCGAAAAATTGCGAAGGCGGAAAATTTAAATAATAGTAACTGTTCAGTACCTTCACAGTTACATGCAAAAATCCATTCCAAATCGGCTACGCCGATGGATTTTTGCCTTTTAGCCTAGGTTTTCTTACGGTCAGCGCAGCAAGTGCGCAGACCTACTGAACAGATACAAATAATACAAAATACATAAACAATACAAACAATAATAGACAACAATAAACAGCACACAAAGAGAAAGGTAACAAAACAAATGGAAACATCAGAAACAAAACAGAACAAGGCGGCATCTGTCGTTATCCAGACTGCGGTTATCCTGTTCGGTCTCACGGTCTACGCTGCGGGAGTCGTCCTCTTCATTCTGCCGTTGGACATGATCGCCGCGGGAACCACAGGACTTGGTCTTATGGCACAGCATTTCTTCGGGATCCCTCTTTCCGGCTTCGTGGCGGTCTTCAATATCGCCATGTTCGGTCTCGGCTGGCTGGAGTTGGGGAAAAAATTTGCGGCGACGACCCTGCTTGCGACATTTTATTACCCGTTCATCCTTGACCGCCTGACCGCCCTGGCGGGAGACTTCGTATTCACAACGGATCCCATGCTCTGTGCCATCTTTGCTGGGATCATGATCGGATTCGCTCTGGGGTTCGTGATCCGCTCCGGTGCCTCCACCGGCGGCATGGACATCCCTCCGCTTGTCCTGCAGAAACGCTTTAAGTTCCCGGTATCCGTGTCCATGTATGTTTTCGATGTGGCGATCCTCTTATCCCAGCTTTTGTTCCGCGACCGGGAAAAGATCCTTTACGGAATCATCATGGTCATGGTTTACACCGTGATCCTCGACAAGATGCTTATGATGGGCAAAAAGCAGGTACAGGCGAAGATCATCAGCGAGAAATACGCGGAGATCAACATCGCGGTGCAGGAACAGCTTGACCGTGGAACCACATTGTTCCAGATCGAGGGCGGGCATTTAAGAAAGTCGTCCATGGCCGTCATCACCGTGGTTTCCGGCAGGGAACTTCAGAAATTAAACCGCATCGTCATGGACATCGACAGCGAGGCCTTCATGGTCGTTCATCAGGTCGGAGAGGTCCGGGGACGCGGATTTACGGATGTGAAACGCCATCTGGAAGCAGCTGGTTTAAAAAATTAAGCGCAGTTACAGGACCACGTTAGAAAAAAAGTTTCTTAATTTTTTCTGACGAAAAAGCATAAAAATATTGTTAAGGCAGGGAAAAACTCCTTGAATTTTACATCAAATCCGTTTATTATTACACTAGGCAGAAATTTGATTTTCGTCAATTTAAGGAATAATGGAGGACAGCAAAATGACAAAAACGTCGGCAATCAACAGAATTCATGAATTGCTTGATGACAACAGCTTTGTTGAGGTTGGTGCTTATATTACTGCCAGAAGCACTGATTACAACATGCAGTCTCAGGAAACCCCTGCAGATGGTGTTGTTACCGGTTATGGTACTATCAATGGCGCTCTCGTCTATGTGTACAGCCAGGACGCGTCCGTAATGGGCGGATCCATCGGCGAAATGCACGCAGAGAAGATCGAGAAGCTCTATAGTATGGCTATGAAAATGGGCGCACCCATTGTTGGTCTGGTTGACTGTGCAGGATTCAGACTCCAGGAAAGCATGGATGCCCTGGACGGCTTCGGCAAACTTTATGTCTGCCAGGCAATGGCATCCGGTGTGATCCCGCAGATCCAGGCTGTGTTTGGAAACTGCGGCGGCGGAATGGCTGTGGCATCTGAAATGGCTGATTTCACATTTATGGAACAGGACGCAAAAATGTTTGTGAATGCTCCGTTTGTAATCGCTGAGAACGATGCTGATAATTCCAGCGCTGAGTATCAGGCAAAAGAGACAGGAAACGTATGCGCGACTGGCTCCGAGAAAGAAATTTTCACAGAGATCAGAAACCTTGTTTCCATCCTTCCGGCTAACAACGAGGATGACATGTCTTACAGCGAATGTGAGGATGACTTAAACAGAATCTGCACAGATATCGAGAACTGCGCAGGCGATACATCCATCGCACTGTCCATGATCTCTGATGACAGCTTCTACATGGAAATGAAGAAGGACTACGCACCGGAGATGGTAACGGCATTTATCCGCTTAAACGGAGCTACCGTTGGCTGTGTTGCAAATCGCAGCGAAGTTTATACAGACGGCGAGAAGACTGCTACTTATGACGCAGCCCTTACCGCAGCAGGATGTGAGAAAGCAGCAGCATTTGTAAACTTCTGCAACGCTTTCGAGATCCCGGTACTTACACTCGTCAATGTAGATGGTTACAAGAACTGCAAATGCAACGAGAAGAAGATCGCGAAGGCGGCAGCACGCCTGACCTACGCATTCGCAAACGCTGACGTTCCGAAGGTAACTGTCGTTGTCGGCAAGGCAAACGGAACAGCAGGTCTTACCATGAACAGCAAGTCCATCGGTTCTGACATTGTATACGCATGGAAGAACGCGAAGATCGGTGTCATGGAAGCAGTACCGGCTGTGAAGATCATGTATGCTGACGAGATCACAAAGGCTGACAATGCGGCAGCCCTGATCAATGAAAAAGCAGCACAGTATAATGAGATGCAGGCAAGCGCACTTGCGGCAGCAAAGAGAGGATATGTAGACGATATCATCGAGGCTTCCGAGACAAGACAGCGTGTAGCTGCTGCATTTGAGATGCTGTTCACAAAAAGAGAGGATCGTCCGTCCAAAAAGCACGGAACGATCTAATATGAGGTGGCTGAAATATGAAACAGAGAATTAGAAGAATCTGGCTTGCACTCTGCATGGCAGTTTGCCTCTTCGCGCTTGCAGGATGCTCTGCAGCCGTTGACACCGCTGAAACGATCGATCCGCAGATCGAAATGGCGATGCAGTCCGGCTCCCAGCAGTACCTGGATCTGTTCAACCAGATGGATGACGCTTCCATCGAACAGGCCCTTGCAACAAGCGTAAAGAACAAAGATACTGTTATGGAGAATGCGTTAAAATCCTGGGATTCCATTAAGGATGACCTTGGCGCGTTCGTTTCCAGCGAGACAGCAGTCGTTACAAAAAGTGATGACGGCTATGTCGCAAGAATGAACACTGTTTACGAGAAGAGAGCGATGGAATTCACTCTGATCGCAGACGAGGACCTCAACAAGGTTGAGACAATTTCCTTCTCTCCGGTTTACACAACAGGCGAGAAGATGGCGAAAGCCGGAATGAATACCTTAATGGGTATGGGCGTTGTATTCGCAGTCCTGATCTTCATCAGCTGGCTGATCAGCATGTTCAAATACATCAACGTATTTGAGGCAAAGATGAAGGCAAAGAAGGCTGCAGCAGCACCGGCACCGGCGGCAGCACCGCAGGCAGCACCGGCAGCTCCGGCTCCGGCACCGGCAGCAGCACCGGCTGAGGAGGAGAACCTCACCGACGACACAGAGCTCGTTTCCGTGATTACAGCAGCGATTGCAGCTTACGAGGGAAAAGAGACTGTTGACAACGGACTTGTAGTCCGCTCCATCAAACGTGTTTCTAACAGAAACTGGAATTAATATTATCAGGAGGAAATCACAATGAAAAATTATACAATCACAGTAAACGGTAATGTATATGAAGTAACAGTAGAAGAGGGCTTCACAGGCGCAGCTTCCACACCGAAGGCAGCAGCACCGGCACCGAAGGCAGCACCGGCAGCAGCTCCGAAGGCAGCACCGGCACCGGCAGCAGCTCCGGCAGCTCCGGCTGGCGCAGCAGGCGCAGTAGCAGTTACAGCTCCGATGCCGGGTAAGATCCTTGGCGTTAAGGCATCTGCAGGTCAGGCTGTTAAGAGAGGCCAGGTTCTCCTGATCCTTGAAGCTATGAAGATGGAGAACGAGATCGTTGCGCCGCAGGACGGCACTGTTGCAACAATCAATGTTGCTGTTGGTGATTCCGTAGAGCCGGGTGCTACACTCGCTACATTAAACTAATTTTCTGCTGACTGCAGATTCCACATGGAGGGATTAACATGGAATACATTCAAAATACACTTTTGAATCTTCTTCAGCAGACAGCATTCCTGAATTTAAGCGTAGGAAACCTGATCATGATCTTAGTTGCGTGTATCTTCCTTTACCTTGCGATCGGAAAAGGATTTGAGCCGCTTCTTCTTGTACCGATTTCCTTTGGTATGCTGCTTGTAAATATCTACCCGGATATTATGCTGAGCATTGAAGATTCTTCTAACGGAGTTGGAGGACTTCTTCACTACTTCTATTTACTGGATGAGTGGAGTATTCTTCCGTCCCTGATCTTCATGGGTGTAGGCGCGATGACAGACTTCGGTCCGCTGATCGCTAACCCGAAGAGCTTCCTTTTAGGCGCTGCCGCACAGTTCGGTATCTACGCCGCTTACTTTATGGCTATTTTCATGGGCTTCAATGACAAGGCAGCCGCAGCGATCTCCATCATCGGTGGTGCTGATGGCCCAACATCCATCTTCCTTGCAGGTAAGCTTGGACAGACTGAGTTCATGGGACCGATCGCCGTAGCAGCTTACTCCTACATGGCTCTCGTTCCGATCATTCAGCCGCCGATCATGAAACTCTTAACAACGGAAGAAGAGAGAAAGATCAAGATGGAACAGCTTCGTCCGGTATCCAAACTTGAGAAGATCCTCTTCCCGGTTATCGTTACGATCGTAGTTTGTATGATCCTTCCGACAACAGCTCCGCTCGTTGGTATGCTTATGGTTGGTAACCTCTTCCGTGAGTCCGGCGTTGTTAAACAGTTACAGGAGACAGCTTCCAACGCTCTTATGTACATCGTTGTAATCGTTCTCGGTCTTTCCGTTGGCGCTACAACAAGTGCTGAGAGATTCTTAAAAGTTACAACTATCAAGATCGTTATCCTTGGACTTATCGCGTTCGCGTTCGGTACAGCAGCCGGCGTTATCTTTGGTAAGCTCATGTGCAAGGTAACTGGTGGTAAGGTTAATCCGTTAATCGGTTCTGCCGGAGTATCCGCAGTTCCGATGGCAGCCCGTGTATCCCAGAAGGTTGGTTCTGAGGCAGATCCGACAAACTTCCTTCTTATGCACGCAATGGGACCGAACGTAGCCGGCGTTATCGGTACAGCAGTTGCTGCAGGTACCTTCATGGCTATCTTCGGAGTTTAATTGGAACCGAAACTTTTAATATAGGGAGGTCTGCCCGGGCAGATCTCCCGGTAGGAGGATAATAAAATGGCAGAAGTTCAGAAAAAGCCGGTTAAGATCGTTGAGACCGTTCTTCGTGATGCGCATCAGTCTCTCCTTGCAACAAGAATGACGACTGATCAGATGCTTCCGATCGTTGACAAAATGGATAAAGTTGGCTACCACGCAGTAGAATGCTGGGGCGGCGCTACTTTTGATGCCTGCCTGCGTTTCCTGAAGGAAGATCCGTGGGAGAGACTCAGAAAACTGAGAGCTGGATTCAAGAACACGAAGCTCCAGATGCTGTTCCGTGGTCAGAATATCCTTGGATACAATCATTATGCAGATGATGTGGTTGAGTACTTTGTACAGAAATCCATCGCAAATGGTATTGATATTATCCGTATTTTTGACTGCCTGAATGATATCAGAAACCTTGAGACTGCCGTTAAGGCAACAAAAAAGGAAGGCGGACATGCCCAGATCGCCCTTTGCTATACATTAGGCGATGCGTATACACTTGATTACTGGAAGAATATCGCTTCCGAGATCGAGAGCATGGGCGCTGATTCCCTCTGCATCAAGGATATGGCAGGTCTGTTAACTCCGTATGCGGCTACTGAGCTTGTTACGGCATTAAAACAGGGTACAAAGCTGCCGATCGACCTGCACACGCACTATACCTCCGGTGTTGCTTCCATGACATATTTAAAGGCTGTGGAAGCAGGCTGCGATATCATTGACTGCGCAATGTCTCCGCTGGCTCTCGGTACATCCCAGCCGGCAACTGAAGTTATGGTTGAGACATTCCGCGGCACCAAGTATGATACTGGCTATGACCAGAATCTGCTTGCAGAGATCACCGATTACTTCACACCGATCCGTGAGGAAGCTTTAAAGAGCGGCCTTCTGAACCCGAAGGTTCTCGGTGTAAACATCAAGACGCTCCAGTATCAGGTACCGGGCGGAATGCTTTCCAACCTTGTTTCCCAGTTAAAGGAAGCTGGCCAGGAAGACAAGTACCGCGCAGTGCTTGAGGAGATCCCGAGAGTAAGAAAAGACTTCGGTGAGCCGCCGCTTGTAACTCCGTCCTCCCAGATCGTTGGTACACAGGCTGTATTGAACGTTCTTGCCGGCGAGAGATATAAGATGGTTCCGAAGGAGTCCAAGAAGATCATGATGGGCGAATTTGGTAAGACGGTAAAACCGTTCAACAAAGAAGTCCAGAAGAAGATCATCGGCGATGCAACTCCGATCACCTGTCGTCCAGCAGACCTGATCGAGCCGCAGCTGCCGAAATTCGAGAAGGAATGCGCACAGTGGAAGCAGCAGGATGAGGATGTATTATCCTATGCTCTGTTCCCGGCTGTAGCAAAAGACTTCTTCGAGTACCGTGAAGCCCAGCAGACGAAGGTTGACCAGAAGACTGCAGACAAAGCAAATAAAGCTTACCCGGTATAATTTTGCAGTAAATCTGAAGTGTAATTGACGAAAAAACATGAGGCCCGGCGTTTCCATGAGGAGATGCCGGGCTTTTGTGCTGTCATGCATTCGAAAGAAACTGGCGGTGGAAGCTTCTGCAGGTTATCGTTTCTTTTTTAAGTTTTTATTAAGAAAATGCGGCAATATTTGGAATTTGTGTGAAGTTTCTCCTGCGCGGTTGACAGAAAAGTGCCTTTATCATTATAATGGATATGATGTCGATTTTATGCAAAATTTCACGAAACCGGCAGTGGGAGAGAAGAAAAACATGACAAAGAGACAAAAAAGATTTCTGGCGCTGATGCTGGGGGCGGTCCTTTTGGGAGATTGTGCGGCTCACACCGGAACGATGATATCCGGGCTGTCTTCCGTATACGCGGCGACAGGCTCGGCGACAGTAAATGCCACGACTCTGAATGTGCGGAGTACACCGGGGACGACGGGATCTATCGTAAAAAAACTTGCCTACGGAGCTGCTGTGACCGTGGTTTCCGAGACAACGGGATCCGACGGGAAGATCTGGTATAAGATCCAGTTTTCCTCCAGTTCAGGGACACAGGGAGGCTATGTCCGTTCAGACTATATCAAATTCCCGGTATCCTACAGCTATGACGCGAACTTTGAGAGCTATTTAAACAGCCAGGGATTCCCGGAAAGCTACAAGACGTCTCTGCGGACCCTTCACACGGAACATCCGACCTGGGTCTTCCAGGCCCAGAAGACGGGGCTTAACTGGAGTGATGTGATGGAGGCGGAAGGAGCAGTCGGAACGAATCTGGTATCGAAGGCGAGCATTTCATCCTGGAAATCCACAGACTACGGCGCTTACGACTGGAATACAAGCACCTGGACCGGATTCGACGGTTCTTCCTGGGTGGCGGCATCCAAGGACATTGTTGCCTACTATATGGATCCGAGAAATTTCCTAAACGATACCTATGTATTCCAGTTTCTGCATCACGCCTTCGACAGCAATACCCAGACGAGAGCGGGACTTACGAGCCTGATCACGGGAACATTCCTGGAAAAGACGCCGGAGGAGACGACGACAGCCCAGAGTATCCAGGAGACTTCGGGGTCCGGTACAGCGGCAGTCATAAACAGTAAAACGAATACTGAAGCTTCCGGCTCCCTGCAGCAGGGGGAAAACTACGGACCGGGAATGAGTTCTGGAACGTCCGGCGGAAGTCCTTATGGAAGCGGCAACATAAGCTCTGGCAGCGAAAATCAGGGCGTGAGCCTTGAGGGACCTGGATCCACGGTGAGTTCCACGATCAGCCAGAGAAGGATGTATACGACGGCACTCCCGGAGGTAGAGTATGGTCCGGGAATGGACGCGTCTGCCATCACTGATGACAATACCGGTGCATCAAACACTTCACCGGTACCGACGGGGCAGACTTATGTGGATATTATTATGAAGGCGGCGGCTCAGACTGGCGTCAACCCGTATGTCCTCGGCGCTATGATCCTTCAGGAGCAGGGAACGGGTAAATCCGGAAGTATTTCAGGAAAGACCTCCGGCTATGAAGGCTACTATAATTTCTTTAATATCGGCGCTTTCGCTTCCGGCTCCATGTCAGCCGTCACGAGAGGTCTTTGGTACGCGTCCCAGTCGGGAAGCTACGGAAGACCGTGGAATTCTATCGAGAAGTCCATCATCGGCGGCGCGACCTACTACAGTGAGAATTTCCTGAAAAATGGACAGGATACCTTCTATTTAAAGAAATTTAATGTGCAGGGCAGCAGCCCCTACAAGCATCAGTATATGACAAACGTGGAAGGAGCGGCCGGGGAGGGCGCGAAGCTCGCGAGGGCCTATACAGATGAGATGAAGAAACAGGCGCTCGTGTTCAAGATCCCGGTATTCAACAATATGCCGGAAACTGCCTGCGCGAAGCCGACCGTAACGGGAAGCCCGAACAACAAGCTGTCAGGAATCACCATCGACGGATATTCCCTGACACCAACCTTCAATAAAGATACGGAGAAGTATGATCTCGTTGTGGACTCTTCTGTTTCCTCTGTAAATATCCGTGCAACGGCAATCGACTCCAAGTCAACAGTCAGCGGAGCGGGAGCGATCAGCCTCGGAAGCGGAACGACGATCGTGAAGATTCAGGTGAAGGCAGAGAACGGTGATGTCCGCACATACCAGGTTTCCATTGCGAAAAGAAACGGAAACGGCAGCACCACCGTAGTTTCCCCGTCGACGGGAAGTTCCACAGGTTCTTCGTCCTCGGGCTTTACGACGACCGGATCTACGGTAGGCCCTGGCGGATCGACCGGAATATCCAATAGCGGGAGCAGTTTCGGCACCACTGGCCCTGGAAGCACAAATTCCGGATCACAGAGCTCTTATCCGGAAGGCGCATCCGGGTCTGGAAAGCTAGTGACGTCATCGACGGGAACGAGTGGTTCTTATCCGGAGGGCGCGACCGGCAGCGGAAAACTTGTGATCGGTAACTGATATGGGAATATCTGGTCATAATAAGATCCATTTCTGGAAAGACTATGCTTAGAAGAACAGGCGGAAATTATGAAAACAAGATAATGCCCAGCCTGGAAAAAGCTGGAATAGGAGATAAAGAAATATGAATAAATACATGAAAAAACTGGCGGCGGGGCTGTTGGCGTTCGCGCTGATGGTCATGCTGCTGCCGGCTGGCGTGGTGGTTTCATTTGCGGCCAGCGGAAAACTTTCGTTTTCCGACCCGACCGCTTCGGTGGGAGACCAGATATCCGTCACGATGAAGATTGCCGCGGACGCAGCACTCGGTTCCTCCGATGTGATGCTTCAGTATGATGCGGATGCCCTTGAATTTGTCAGCGGTACGAACTCCAATGGCGGAGCAGGATCTGTCCGCGTCATCGGTTCTGCGGAGGCTGCGGACCAGAAGACGTTCAGCTTTACATTAAAATTTAATGCCTTAAAGGCTGGAACTTCCTCTATCACGGTGAAATCCCAGGAAGTTTACGATGCCGACTCCAAAGCAGTGACTCTCGACCATATTGGAAGCTCTTCCGTAAAGATCAATGCGGCGGATACTTCTTCCAAGGACGCGTCCTTAGCGTCCCTCACGATCTCACCGGGTACTTTAAAACCTGCGTTCTCCGCGGATGTGACCGAGTATACCGCTGCGGTTCCCAGTGATGTGACATCCATCACGGTCAGTGCGCCGGCAAAGGACGGCGTCGCGAAGGTGGCTGTCAGCGGAAATGATGATCTCCAGGACGGAGAGAACACTATCACCTGTACCGTAACAGCGGAGGATGGGGAGACAACAAAGACCTACACCATCATGGTCACAAAGTCTGACGATGCAGCGGCTTCCAACAGTGAGACAGATGCGGGTTCTGCAGAGACAAACGCAGGAGTCATCGGTGAGGACGGCAGCTGGACTGTTGCGGATACCTTTGATGATTCTGAACTTCCGTCAGGATTTACAGCGACGGAGATCGAGTATGAGGGCAGAAGCGTAAAGGCAGCTACAGATGACTCTGGAATGACCTTACTTTATATGACAGATGATTCCGGCAACGGGGACTTCTTTGTATACAACAGCGAGACAGGCACTTTATCTGCTTATGTAGTCGTGAAGATGGCAGAGAAGACAGTCGTAGTGCTTCCGCCTGAGTGCATCCCGGAGGGAACAGCACTCCCGGACGGTTTTGCCGAGTGCACCATTGATATCGGAGATCACACAGTCCACGGCTGGATCTGGAAAGACAGCGGAGATTCCGCACCGGAGTATTGTGTCGTTTACGGACGTAACGAGAACGGTGAGGAAGGCTTCTACCGCTACGATCAGAAGGAGATGACGCTCCAGCGTTACTTCCAGGATCCGGACGCAGCAGATGCCCGCAGCAAGTACTTAAAGGTTGCTGAGGATTACAACAGTCTGCTTAAGGATTACGAGATCCGCGGAATGTTCGTGATCGGGCTTTTTGCACTCAGTATTCTCTTAGTGATCATCATTATCGTTCTCTTACTCAGAAAGCCGAAGGCACCGAAGAATCCGGGCCGCGGCGGATATGATGACGATTACGGTGACTACGAGGGCGGACGGAAAAACAGAAAGTCCGAGCCGAAAAAGGCGCAGAAGACCGGAAAGTCCGAGAAAGCGCCGGAGAGAAGAGCTGCGTCCAGACCGGCTGCCCGCGGGGAAGAGCTTTTCGATGAGGAAGAGGAAGAAATCCAGATCCCGCGAAGAAGACCGGAGGCAGCCGAGACATGCCGGCCGGCAGCGAAGAGACGGGAAGCTGTGAGGACAGAGAATGTTCCAGAGAGAACAGACACTCCGGAGAGACCGGTGAGAAAGAATGTGGCGGATATGGAAAAAGATCTGTCAAAGAACCTCGCGAAGGAGGCCGCGAAGGCAGCGCCGAAAGCGGCACCGGCTGAGAAGAGGAACGAGGATGACGATGACTTCGAGTTTATCGATCTGGATCTGTAAAAGAGTATAATAAAAATGCCGTGAGAGGTAAAAGCAATCTTCTCACGGCATTTTTCGGTTGTCGCGTACTCGAAACAAACTATTGGCAACAATTTTTCAGCGGCATCAGAACGGTATATCAGATCGATTTAAAAAGAAAAATTTGGATGAAAAAGAAAAAGGTCTGATTTCTGCTGAAACTCAGACCTTTTCTCTCATACGGAGCAAATTTGTAATTACCGGTTCATCTCACTGACAGGTCCTGTGGAATGATGCTCATGGATGATCCGGTCGATTTCCTTGAAGTCAGAGGACGGGAGGTCGCCCGGAACGGTGTTCTTGACGCTGGATGTGGCGTTTCCGAACTGCATGGCCTTTTCCGGATCTCCATATTTTAAGAGACCGAAGAGAACACCGGCGACATAGGCATCACCGGAACCGATGCGGTCGATCACATCGATATCGTTGTACGGCGCTTCCGTGTAAAATTTATCGGAGCGGGCATCGTAGACGATGGAGGTGAAGTTGTGTTTTCTTGGACTGATGACCGTGCGCTGGGTGGTGGCAACGATCTTTACGCCGTAATCAGTGGCATAGCTCTTCATGATATCCTTCAGGTCACCGGTCTTCTTGAACATGCGGCGGCTTGTCTCCTCAGATACGAAGAGAACATCGACTAACGGAAGGATCTCCTCGATGGTTTTTCTCGCTTCCTCCTCACCCCATAAGTTCGCACGGTAGTTTACGTCGAAGGAGATCGTAGCTCCGGCAGATTTGAACCTTCGGATCAGCTCCACAGCGACATTCTGCATGTTCTGGCAGAGAGCCAGGGAGATTCCGCTTGTGTGGAACATTCTCGCGGAGTGGTAGATGTCCTCCGGGATCTCGCTCATCTTGATCCTTGTGACGGAAGCCTGGTGGCGGTCATACACGATCGTAGGCTTTCTCGGAGCGGCGCCCATCTCGTAGTAGTAGAGACCGAGTCTTGCGTCCGGCGTATCATCGTAGACCAGATAGTCATCGGATACTCCGACAAAACGGATCCTGTTCTTGATAAAAGTTCCGAGCTCATTCTGCGGAAGCTTGGAAACGATACCGGTACGAAGTCCCAAAAGGGCAACGCCGGAAGCAACGTTGAGTTCTGCTCCGCCGGCACGTTTTTCAAAAATATCGCCATCGACGATGCGGGCATGGCGCGGCGGGGAGAGACGCAGCATAATCTCGCCAAATGTGATCAGATCGAAAGAATTCTTATCCATATCATTTCCTCCGGGTTCTATATGTTTTGTGAAATTTTTAGCATACTATATTCACAGTATAATCCCAGAAACGGAATTCGTCAAAGGATTTTCAGTGTTTTTTGCCTATAATTTTCAAGAAAACTGAAAGAACCGACCGGAATGCAGATGCAGGAATCAATTTGATGGAAACATGAGAAAAACATGTGAAATTTCCCCTTTAATTCTTCGGAAAAGTGTGATAGTATTAAATATTATATATAACAGTTCGATATCTGGTCCTGCTGGAAAATGGCAGGAGTTAAAATAATAGAAGAAAGATGTACGGGCATGTTATTGAAAAAACGAAATGGAGGAATTGATATGGCTGAGAATATGACACCGGCTGAGGAAACAAAAGAAGTAGTTTCCAAAAACTTTATCGAGCAGGAAATCGATAAAGATCTTGCGGAAGGAGTATATGACCATGTCCAGACCCGGTTCCCACCGGAGCCAAACGGCTACCTTCATATCGGACATGCAAAATCGATCATCTTGAACTCCGGTCTCGCAAAAGAGTACGGCGGAAAGTTCAATCTTCGTTTTGATGATACGAACCCGACGAAGGAGAAGACGGAGTTCGTGCACTCCATCACGGAGGATGTAAAGTGGCTCGGAGCTGACTTTGAGGACAGACTGTTCTTTGCTTCCGACTACTTCGATACGATGTACGAGTGCGCTGTAAAGTTAATTAAAAAGGGAAAAGCTTTCGTCTGTGATCTCTCTGCTGATCAGATCAAGGAATACCGTGGTGACTTCACAACACCTGGTAAGAACAGCCCGTACCGTGACCGTTCTGTCGAGGAAAACCTCCAGTTATTTGAGAACATGAAGAACGGCATGTATAAGGACGGAGAGAAGGTTCTCCGCGCAAAGATCGATATGGCATCGCCGAATATCAACATGCGTGATCCGGTCATCTACCGTGTCGCTCACATGACACACCACAATACCGGTGACAAGTGGTGCATCTATCCGATGTACGACTTCGCTCATCCGATCGAGGACGCGGTTGAGCACATCACACACTCTATCTGTACTCTTGAGTTCGAGGATCACAGACCGCTCTACGACTGGGTCGTAAGAGAGTGCGAGTTCGAGAACCCGCCGCGCCAGATCGAGTTTGCGAAGATGTACCTGACAAACGTGGTAACGGGTAAGCGTTATATTAAGAAGCTCGTTGAGGATGGAATCGTAGACGGCTGGGATGACCCGCGTCTTGTAACGATCGCAGCCCTCAGAAGAAGAGGATACACACCGGAAGCTCTGAGAATGTTCGTAGAACTCGTGGGCGTTTCCAAGGCAAACAGCTCCGTAGACTACGCGATGCTGGAGTACTGTATCCGTGAGGATCTGAAGTTAAAACGTCCGAGAATGATGGCTGTCCTTGATCCGGTAAAGCTGATCATTGACAACTATCCGGAAGGACAGACAGAGATGTTGAGCATCCCGAATAACCTTGAGAATCCAGAGATGGGCGAGCGTGAGGTTCCGTTCTCCAGAGAACTCTATATCGAGCGTGAGGACTTCATGGAGAATCCGCCGAAGAAGTATTTCCGCCTTTTCCCGGGCAACGAAGTACGTCTCATGGGCGCATATTTCGTGACATGCACAGGCTTCGAGAAGGACGAGAACGGAAATGTGACAGAGATCCACTGCACATACGATCCGGAGACAAAGAGTGGTTCCGGCTTTACCGGCAGAAAGGTAAAAGGAACGATCCACTGGGTATCCGCTCCGACAGCCGGAAAGGTAGAGTGCCGTCTCTACGAGAATATCGTCGATGAGGAGAAAGGCAAGCTGAACGCTGACGGAACCCTGAACTTAAATCCGAACTCCAAGACAATCACAACTGCCTATGTAGAGCCAAAACTCATGGAAGCAAAGGCATACGACAGCTTCCAGTTCATGAGAAACGGTTACTACTGCGTAGACTGCAAGGACAGCAAGGAAGGACAGCCGGTATATAACCGTATCGTTTCCTTAAAGAGCTCCTTCAAGCTTCCGAAATAAAGATTTATGGAATTGATCGTACCGTTAAACGTACAGGGGGGGAGACCCTTGTACGAACAGATCTATCAGTATATCAAAGATGAGATCCGAAAGGGCAATATCAGGCCGGAAAAGCAGCTTCCTTCATCCAGGGAGCTTGCGAAGAGCCTGAAGGTCAGCCGGAGCACAACGCAGCTCGCCTACGAGCAGCTGGTGTCCGAGGGCTACCTTGAGGCGGTTCCGAGAAAAGGCTATTTTGCGGCGTCACTGGACGGAATCTTTCCGCCGGTGGCGCAGTCTGTTGCTGCCCGGCCGGATCAGAAAAAAGAGCTGTCTTTGGGCATGAAAAAGGAAAGTGTCCGGGGGCAGCTTTTTCGTGAAAAATTTGAAGTCGATTTTTCTCCCAGAGGCATCGATCTGGAAGGATTTCCCTATGCGACCTGGAGAAAGATCAGCCGCTCGGTCTTAAAAGAAGAGGACCGGGAGCTGTTTTTGAAGGGAGAGCCCCAGGGAGATCTGATCCTCAGGGAGGCGATCCGGGAGTATCTCCATGCAGCCCGCGGCGTAAACTGCGATGTTTCCCAGATCATCATTGGCGCGGGAAACGAATATCTTCTGATGCTGCTTTCCCAGATCATCGGAAGGGACGCGGTGATCGCCATGGAGAATCCCACCTACCGCCAGGCATACCGGGTGCTATCCGGTGTGGGACATAAGGTACTGCCGGTGGGGATCGATAAGAATGGATTCTGCGTGAAGGAACTTGAGGGGCAGGATGTACAGGCAGCCTATGTGATGCCGTCCCACCAGTTCCCGACAGGAACCGTAATGCCGGTGAGAAGAAGACAGGAGCTCCTTTTCTGGGCGGGAGAGCAACCCGGAAGATACCTGATCGAGGATGACTATGACAGTGAATTCCGTTACAAGGGAAAACCGATCCCGGCACTTCAGGGGATGGACCAGAACGGATGTGTCATCTACATGGGAACATTCTCGAAGGCCATTGCTCCGGCAATCCGTGTGGGATATATGGTGCTGCCGGAGGCGCTGCTGTCGGTATACCTGGCGAAAGGAAGATTTTATTCCTCCACCGTGTCCAGGGTCGACCAGAGGATCCTGGCGAAATTTATTTCCGGCGGATATTTTGAGCGCCATCTGAACAGGATGCGCGAGATCTATAAGGGAAAACATGACGCGCTTTTAGGGGAATTAAAGCCGCTGGAAAAGCGGTTTGAGATCACAGGAGAATTCGCGGGACTTCATGTGCTCTTAAAAGACAGGAAGAAGGAGCCGGAACAGCAGCTTTTAGAAAAAGCAGCAGAAAAAAAAGTCCGCGTCTACGGACTTTCCGGGTTCTATATGGAGAGAGCGCAGGCGAAGGAGATGAGTACGATCGTTCTCGGATATGCAGGACTCACGGAGGAGGAAATCCGAAAAGGAGTAGACCTTTTACGGAAAGCTCTTGAGTAAAGAATAAGCGGATTGGATAGAAGAAAGCTGGTATGCAAAGACGCGCGCCAGCTTTTTTCGGACTTAAGTCAAGATTAGGTTTTACAGACAGCTGCACTGGGGGAGAGATTGGGACAGGGCATATGCTTGTGACCAGGCGTGCATGGGAACAAAGCGCAAAAAAACGGGATACGCATCCGAAAATGCGTATCCCAAGGATTGATTCCGTTTACTGGAACACATCATGCTTCTCATATCCGAGATCGGCGGAGAGGGATGATGCGTAGAACTGTACGAGATCTTTCTGGGTGTCAAGAAACTCCGGAGTATCGACCCGGATCTCCGGGGCGATGATTCCAATGGAACCGGCGAGTTCACCGTCGGAGTTGAAGACCGGTGCCCCGATTCCAAGGGCGTCGGTGACATACTCTCCGTGAGTGATGGCGTAGCCATCCTGGCGGATCTTTTTTAATTCCTCGCGCAGGTCATCCGGGCGGACATGAGGGAAAGCCTGATCGTGGAGAATAATGTTTTTGAAGTATTCGTCGATGAAGGCCGGTGTCTGCCATGCGAGGAGGACCTTACGGATCGCGCCGCAGTGCATATACATCTCATAGCCGAACTCTTCAACAACTTTTAAGTGGCTCGGACCATCTACCTTTTCAATCACAAGTCCCTTATTTCCCACTGGAATTACGAGGTATGCGTCTTCTTTTGTCTGTTTTGCCAGCTGTGCCAGGATACCGTGGGCGGCATCCTGGAGACGGATCCCTCTTGCAGCGGCTTTTCCCAGAGGAATCAGCGCCGGGCCAAGACGGTAGGTGTGGGATCTGTCGTCGCGGATCACATATTTCTTCTCACAGAATGTCTGCAGAATCCGGTGAACCGTGCTCGGGGGCAGATCCATCGCCTCCGCCAGTTCCGCAATTGAGAAATTGCGGTTTTTTTCTTTCAGGACTTCCAATAGCTCCATGGAGCGGAGAAGACTTTGTATCATTCGGTTTTTCCTTCCTCCGTATCGTCCTCAACTACAACGGAGGATGTTTTTTCTTCCGGTACGTTTTCCTCTTTTACAGAGTCTTTTTCGTCTGTGGGTTCCGGACATGCCGTCTCTTCGGAATCTTTAGTCTCTTCTTTTTTTACGGAATCATCCGCAGCGTTTGTGTCTTTTCCGGAATTGATCGTAATATAAGTTCTCTCTGGAGCAGGTTCCGTCTTTTCTTCTGTTTCCTCAGAAGGGGTCTCCTCTTCCTCGTATTCATGAAAATCCTGGTCCAGCTCATCGTTGAAGGATTTTAATTTCAGATAGTAGGAGATACCGGCCGCAACTGCGCCGCCGAGCATCGCGCCAAATGCGATAAGAAGGCCTGATTTCTTTTTTGACATGGTTTATTCTCCTTTCCGCTGCATTACGCGGTTCCGAAAATCTGAGGATTCCGCCTGCAGCCGCCAGTCTGCTATTTATAATCATAATCGAATTCCAGGGAAAATGAAAGACATAATTATGAAAAAAGTTAAAAAAATGTATAAATTATTCAAGTAAATTGCCGGATTTCACCAGAAAACGGGAACTAGACAGCACAGCGGCATGCAGACCCGCAGAGAGGTTCACAAATTTTTCATAAAATAATTAGCACTCGTGACTTGACAGTGCTAACAACATGTGCTATAACATGACTTGTGACGAGGGGTCAGGGAAAAGACCTGAGTCAGACTGAAGAAGATAAAAATGAAAAAGAATTGTGACTGAAATTACAGGATAGTCGCAAGAGCTTGTAAAATGACAAGGAGGAGTCAGTAATGAAATTAGTACCATTATTTGACAGAGTTGTTTTAAAACAGTTAGTTGCAGAAGAGACCACAAAATCCGGTATCGTTCTTCCGGGTCAGGCAAAGGAAAAACCGCAGCAGGCAGAAGTGATCGCTGTTGGTCCTGGTGGAGTTGTTGACGGCAAAGAGATCAAGATGCAGGTAAAACCGGGCGATAAGGTAATCTACTCCAAGTACTCCGGAACAGAAGTAAAGGTAGAGGAAGAGGATTATATCATCGTTAAGCAGAATGATATCCTTGCAGTGATCGAATAATCGGAGAAATTATATCCGGGACCGCGTGTGCGAAGCGCTCAGGGCGGTCTGAAATTCAGAATTCAGAACGAAGTAACCAGAAAATGGTTACAGGAAATCTTGATTGGAGGAATTTTAACATGGCTAAGGAAATTAAATATGGCGTTGAAGCCAGAAAAGCTCTTGAAGCTGGTGTAAATAAACTTGCTGATACTGTCCGCGTAACGATCGGACCGAAAGGAAGAAACGTTGTTCTCGATAAATCCTTCGGCGCTCCGCTGATCACAAACGATGGTGTTACCATCGCGAAAGAGATCGAGTTAGAAGACCCGTTTGAGAACATGGGCGCACAGCTCTTAAAAGAGGTTGCCACAAAGACAAACGATGTTGCCGGTGATGGTACAACAACAGCTACCGTTCTCGCACAGGCGATGGTAAACGAAGGTATGAAGAACCTGGCTGCAGGCGCTAACCCGATCGTATTAAGAAAGGGTATGAAGAAAGCCACAGACGAGGCTGTCAAAGCAATCGCAGAGATGAGCGAGCCGATCAGCAGCAAAGACCAGATCGCAAGAGTTGCAGCAATCTCTGCAGCAAGCGATGAGGTCGGTGAGATGGTTGCAGACGCAATGGAGAAGGTTACAAACGACGGCGTTATCACCATCGAAGAGTCCAAGACAATGAAGACAGAGCTTGACCTTGTAGAAGGTATGCAGTTCGACCGTGGATACATTTCCGCATATATGTGCACAGATATGGAGAAGATGGAGGCAACTCTTGACGATCCGTATATCCTGATCACAGACAAGAAGATCGCTAACATCAACGATATCCTTCCGCTCCTTGAGCAGATCGTAAAGACAGGCGCAAAGCTTCTTATCATCGCTGAAGATATCGAGGGTGAGGCTCTCACAACTCTTATCGTCAACAAGTTAAGAGGTACATTCAGCGTTGTAGGTGTTAAGGCACCGGGCTACGGCGACAGAAGAAAAGAGATGTTAAAGGATATCGCGATCTTAACAGGCGGTACTGTGATCTCCGATGAGCTTGGTCTTGACCTCAAGGATGCTACAATGGAGCAGCTTGGCCGTGCAAAATCCGTTAAGGTTCAGAAAGAGAACACCATCATCGTTGACGGTCTCGGCGACAAGAAAGAGATCGCTGACAGAGTTGCCCAGATCAAGGGCCAGATCGAAGAGACAAAGTCCGATTTCGACAGAGAGAAACTTCAGGAGAGACTTGCGAAACTCGCCGGTGGCGTTGCAGTTATCCGCGTAGGTGCTGCTACTGAAACAGAGATGAAGGAAGCAAAGCTCCGTATGGAAGATGCTCTTGCAGCTACGAAGGCAGCTGTTGAGGAAGGTATCATCGCAGGCGGCGGATCTGCTTATGTTCACGCAGCAGAGAAGGTTGCAGCTGTTGTAAATGAGATGGAAGGCGATGAGAAGACAGGCGGAAAGATCATCTTAAAGGCTCTTGAAGCTCCGTTATTCCATATCGTATCCAACGCAGGCCTTGAGGGCGCTGTGATCGTTAACAAAGTTAAAGAGCTCCCGGTTGGCCAGGGCTTCGATGCTTACAATGAGATTTTTGTTGATATGATCAAAGCGGGTATCCTTGATCCGGCTAAGGTTACAAGAAGTGCATTACAGAACGCAACAAGCGTTGCTTCCACACTTCTTACAACAGAGTCTGTTGTTGCAAACATCAAAGAAGAGACTCCGGCAATGCCGGCAGGTGCAGGCGGAATGGGCGGAATGATGTAATCCATCTCCGAAACTGCAAAATTTTAGGAAAATTAATAAAGCCATCGGCGGTTCTGTGAGCCGTCGGTGGCCTTTTTCATGTAACAGGAAATTCCCTGTCATATAAAAATACGAACAGTTCAGGGCATTTTTGAGAGCCTGCTGTTCTGGTATTCCCCGGACCAGGTTACATCCCGGTCGAACCAGGAGAGAGGCGGGAATTCTCTGGCATCCTCCTCGCAGGTAAACTCGATCTCCGCAAGCATGAGACCGGCGAATTTTCCCTCGAAGACATCGAATTCCACAGTGAGATCCTCACGACCCGGAACCGGGATCAGGTAGCGCTTTTTTGTGAGAATATTTCCGTCAGCTTTTGTGAGAAGATGGGTGTAGGCTTCTTTTGTCAGTGGGAGATTATATTCCTCTCTGGCGAGAAGTCCTTTGGATTTGTAGGTGAGGTAGCAGGTATCATCCTCCTTACGTACCCGGATTACCGGCTCTGTGCAGAGGTAGGCCTGTTCGATTTCATGACAGGGGAAAGACTCATAGTTTTCAGGCGGGGTCATGACAAGAAATTTGCGTTCGATTTCCATAATTATGTCCTTTCTGGATTTTCGGCTGCTGCCTGCGCAAGGCGGGAACAGTAACATATTGTAATAAATCATACCATATTGCAAGGAAAAAGTAAGGTCTTTTATTTGCAAATATGGTACAATCATTGTAAGAAAAGTTGCTGTTTATGAATGAAAAATCCCCGAACAGCAACAGGAAAAAGAAAAATATCTGGCAACTGGTCATACTTTGATGATGAAAACAGAAGGAGGAACAGCGTATGTGGACAAGGGCAGAATTAAAAGACAGAGCGAAAATGTGTCTGAGCCGTTATTACTGGGCGGCGTTTCTTGTGAGCCTGATCTTTGCGATCCTCAGTGGATTTGGCGGATCGAACGCGAATACCCAGAGGATTACAAGTTATCTGGAGCAGAATGAATCAGGAAACAGTCAGACCGATCAGAGTAGTCTCATCCCTGGCGAACTGGGAGGAGATGGAAGTCTTAGCGGAAATACTGGGAGTGGTCTTGCCAGCGGGATCGAGCTTGTCCCGGGACTTGGTGATGCCTACGGACCGGGAGCCGGAAATGCCGGATCTATGGTTGCGAGCAACCTGTTTTACCGGCTTTTTGCGGGGGCTGTGATCGTTATTGTGATCATTTCCGTCGTGATCGGAATTTTTGTACAGCCATTGTTTGAGATCGGACGAAACAGATTTTATATGGAGAGCCGCGTGACGGGACAGTCGGCGGGCATTGGAAAACTTTTCTGGGGATTTTCCAACGGATATTTAAAGCTTGTGGGGACCCAGTTCCTTCGGGGACTGATCACAGAGAGTGTTGTGATCCTGGCCAGTCTGTTGGGATTTCTTGTGATCTTGTTTAATGGTGTTGAATGGATCGGTAGTGTATTTTGGGCAGTAATGATATGCGCTACGATAGGAGCTTTTGTTTCTGTTTATTTCCAGTACTGCTATCTGATGGTTCCATATATTCTTGCTGAAAACCCGGATATGAAGACGATGGAAGTTTTAAGACTCTCGAAAGAGATGATGGATGGACAGAAATGGAACGCCTTTGTACTCGGCCTTTCCTTCCTGGGATGGCAGCTTTTAGGAACCCTGCTCTGCGGTATCGGAACCTTCTTCGTTCAGCCATATGTGGATGCAACCTTTGCGGAGCTTTACGCAGTGCTTCGCGGACCATATTCGGGACGCCTGAATGGATTCGGAGGGGAACCGTTTGTACAGAATAACGCGCGTTACGGTGGTCAGTATGTGGAGCCGGACAGTGTGAGAGATGTCGGTGAAAGTGGAAATTACGGTGGTTATGGTTTCTATGGAAATGGAAATGGACAGAACCAGAACAGCGCTCCGGACAGCTGGAGTGATGTGCCGAAGGAGACATATAAGTACAACGGACCGGAGCAGACCATCAATCCGTCTGTTTCAGGGCAGGCCGCTGCAAATGACCGCGGAACGGATGTGAAAAAATCGGAAGGTGGACCGGGACGCGGATATTATCTGAATGGAAAATTTTATTCGTATACGGATGATGAGAAAAGCGAGCAGTAACCTCTAGAAAACTTCCGGAGGCAGATTGGCAAAGAAAGGTGAGAAGTTTTAAATGGCAAAAGTATACGCGTTTGTTGCAGACGGAATGGAAGAGGTAGAATGCCTGGCTGTGTGTGATTGCTTGAGAAGAGCGAAGGTGGATGTGAAGCTTGTATCCATCATGGGAAGAAAGATGGTGACAGGTTCCCATGGATTTAAGATCGAGGCGGACAGCCTGTTCGAGGAAATCACGGACGATGCTGACGTATTGTTCCTTCCGGGCGGACTTGCCGGAACGAACAATCTGAAGGCGCATGAGGGACTTGCAGAGATGTTAAAAGCCCATGCGGTAGCAGGAAAACGCCTGGCTGCGATCTGCGCGGCACCGAGTATCTTAGGGGAGCTTGGCCTCGTGAAAGGCCACCGCGCCACATGCTATCCGGGCTTTGAGACGAAGATGGAGGGCGCGGACTGCAGAGGTGACGGCATCATCACAGACCGCCTGATCAGCACCGGGCGCGGTATGGGCTGGGCAATCGACCTTGGTTTAGAGCTTATCAAACTCCTGGTCAGCGAAGAAGAGGCTGAAAGGATCAAGGCAGCGATCCAATACATAAAATAGCCGTATGTTTGTGTAAATACAGGTATTCATCAGAAAGTTTTGGAATGCCCGGTGCACCAGGGCATTCCTTTTTGGCGCGGCAGGCCGCTGAAAGAATGTCAGGAACAGCAGATACGGCAGATACGGCAGTCTGCGCCTGGAAAAAATTAAGGAAAACCGTAAAACCCCTGTGTTTTTCTGGAATTTTTACAATTTAGGTCTGGTCTTTTCAAACGTCTTATGTTATAATTCCAAGCGGTGCTATGTGCGCGTGACGGAGAAGTGATGCCTGCGGGCGGATTTTTCGCTGAGCGGCGGTCATAATGCCGGAAAACGTGTAACGCCAAAAAGCGGCAGTTACGAGATTATACGGGCGGGAAATTTCTATTCCCCGCTATCGATATATTTAAGGAGGAACTCATAAAATGAGCGTACAGGTGGAGAATTTAGAGAAGAATACGGCAAAACTTACAATCGAAGTGCCGGCAGAAAAGTTTGAGGAGGCTGTACAGCACTCCTATAATAAGAATAAGGGTAAATTCAATATCCCGGGCTTCAGAAAAGGAAAAGCTCCGTTCAACATGATCAAGAAAATGTACGGTGTTGGCGTATTCTACGAGGATGCTGTTGATGAAGTGATCGACGCAAGCTATCCGGACGCTGCAAAAGAGAGCGGTCTTGAGATCGTTTCCCGTCCGTCTATTTCCATTGAGGAGATCGAGGAAGGCAAAGCTTTCGTTTACACAGCAGTTGTAGCTGTTAAGCCGGAAGTTACTCTTGGCGAGTACAAGGGCGTAGAAGTCCAGAAGACAAAATCTGAGGTTACAGAGGAAGATATCGAGACAGAGATCAAGCGCGCAAGAGAGAAAAACTCCCGCCTCATCACTGTTGAGGACAGAGGTATCGAGGATGGAGATCAGGTAACGATCGATTTCGACGGTTCCGTAGACGGAAAGAGATTTGAGGGCGGAAAGGCTGAGGATTATCCGCTTACGATCGGTTCCCACACATTTATCGATAACTTCGAGGAGCAGTTAATCGGTAAGACAACTGGCGAAGAGTGCGAAGTAAACGTAACATTCCCGGCTGAGTACCATGTAGAAGAGTTAAAGAACAAACCGGCTGTATTCAAAGTAAAAGTAAAAGAGATCCAGAGAAAAGAGCTTCCGGAAGCTAACGATGATTTCGCAAGCGAGGTATCTGATTTCGATACAATGGAAGAGTACAAGAAAGACCTTACAGAGAAGTTACAGGCTGAGAAGATTGAAGCAGCTAAGACAGCAGACGAGGACAAGGTCGTTGCTAAGGTGATTGAGAACGCAACAATGGAGATTCCGGATCAGATGGTTGAGGAGCAGGTAAACGGCATGGTGAACGACTATGCGCGCAGACTTGAGAGCCAGGGAATTTCCTTCAAGCAGTACGTTGAGATCACAGGCATGACAGCTGAGAAGATCGGCGAGCAGATGAAGCCGCAGGCGATCAAGAGAATCCAGACAAGACTCGTTCTTGAGGCAGTTGTAAAGGCTGAGAACATCCAGGCTGACGACGCAGCGGTTGAAGAGCAGTTCGACAAGATGGCTGAGGATTTCAAGATGGATAAAGAACAGATCAAGGGTATGTTCGGCGAAGAGCAGATGGCACAGTTAAAGGAAGATCTTGCAGTTCAGAAAGCAATCGACTTCCTTGTAGCTGAGGCTAAGTTCGTTGACTAAGTAAAGCAACATACTTTATGACTAATCTGCACGGAAAACATGGTGGGAAATGGTCCGACAGAGGAACAGAAACCACATACAGAGGGGGTTGCTGCGGAGAGTTTTTCTGCGGCAATCCCTAATCGGTTATACAGGGATAGTTCCAAAATATGTGGAAAAAGGTGGATTTCTGCCGGGCCGGTCCCAGACACAGGCGACAGATTCACCGGAAAAGTTACTGTTCACGCCTTGCGCAAACAGTAACTGATTTTGCCGATGCTTCGCATTCCGAATCGGCAAAATCCACTACCGCCACTGTATTGTACGGAATTTTCAGTTCAGAAAATTCCTACCCGTGTACAGTAACCCAGAAAATGCATAAAAAGGAATACTTTGGTAACAGATATAAAAGAAAAGATGGAGGAAAAAATATGAGCTTAGTACCTTACGTGCTTGAATCTACAAGCAGAGGAGAGCGTTCCTACGATATCTATTCCAGATTATTAAAAGACCGTATCATTTTCCTCGGGGAGGAAGTAAACGACGTGACAGCAAGCCTTGTTGTTGCACAGCTTCTTTTCCTGGAGTCCGAGGATCCGAATAAGGACATCAACCTTTACATCAACAGCCCGGGTGGTTCTGTAACGGCCGGTATGGCGATCTATGATACGATGAATTACATTAAATGTGACGTGTGCACCACCTGTATCGGTATGGCTGCAAGTATGGGCGCGTTCCTTCTCTCCAGCGGCGCGAAGGGCAAACGCTTCGCACTTCCGAATGCTGAGGTCATGATCCATCAGCCGTCCGGTGGAGCCCAGGGACAGGCGACAGAGATCAAGATCGTTGCAGAGCAGATCTTAAAGACAAAAGAGAAGCTCAACAAGATCCTGGCTGCAAACACCGGACAGCCGCTCGACGTGATTGCCCGCGACACAGAGAGAGACAACTACATGACAGCCGAGGAAGCTGCCGCATACGGTCTGATCGACCGCGTGATCTCCGGCCACTAGGACCGGACGGCGCGAAGGCGGAAAACAGTGCCGGAGCGCAGCGAGACATAAAGAATTTAGAATTGAGGTGCGAACATGCCAGTAAGACCAGAGGAAAAGATCAGATGTTCCTTCTGCGGAAAGAATCAGGATCAGGTCAGAAAAATGATCGCCGGTACCAACGGCGTCTATATCTGTGACGAGTGTATCGAACTCTGCAGTGAGATCCTTGAGGAAGAACTCGGAAACGAGGAGGAGGAGAGACCGGATTTCTCCGGAATCAACCTCTTAAAACCGAAGGAGATCAAAGAATTTCTGGACGACTATGTGATCGGACAGGATGAGGCGAAGAAAGTTCTTTCCGTGGCTGTTTACAATCATTATAAGAGAATCACATCGAAGATGGAAAGTGATGTTGATCTTCAGAAGAGCAACATCCTGATGCTCGGTCCGACCGGCTCCGGCAAGACTTATCTTGCGCAGACACTTGCGAAGCTTTTAGGTGTTCCGTTTGCAATCGCAGATGCAACGACGCTGACTGAGGCCGGTTATGTCGGCGAGGACGTGGAGAACATCCTCTTAAAATTGATCCAGGCAGCAGATAATGATGTGAGCCGTGCGGAGTACGGTATTATTTACATCGATGAGATCGATAAGATCACAAAAAAATCCGAGAATGTGTCCATTACCCGTGATGTTTCCGGCGAGGGCGTCCAGCAGGCGCTGTTAAAGATTCTGGAAGGTACTGTTGCAAGCGTTCCGCCTCAGGGCGGCAGAAAGCATCCGCAGCAGGAGCTGATCCAGATCGATACGACAAACATCCTGTTCATCTGCGGAGGTGCTTTCGACGGTCTGGAGCGGATCATCGAATCCAGACTGGAGACAAGTTCCATCGGTTTCGGCGCGAAGATCGTGGATAAGAAAAATACGGATATCAGCAAGCTGTTAAAGCAGGCGATGCCGCAGGATCTCACGAAATTCGGCCTGATCCCGGAGTTTGTGGGAAGAGTTCCGGTTATGGTATCCTTAGACCTTCTGGATGAGGATGCCCTTGTGCGGATCCTCACAGAGCCGAAGAATGCCCTCGTAAAGCAGTACCAGAAGTTATTCGAGCTGGATGATGTGAAGCTGGAGTTTACTCCGGATGCCGTCCACGAGATCGCCCATATGGCGGTTGAGAGAAAGACAGGTGCCAGAGGACTCCGCGCGATCATGGAATCCGTCATGATGGATACGATGTACGAGGTTCCGTCTGATTCCAACGTGGGAATCTGCACCGTGACGAAGGACGCGGTGGACGGAAAGGAAAAACCGGAAGTCGTTTACCGCGACGTGACGGTGCCGAAAAAAGCATTGGCCGGAAGATCCAGAAAAGAGAGTAACGGGGAGATCGCGTAACGGACGGCGTTCCCGTATGAGAAAAATTGTACCTGCAGGACCCGTATCCCGCAGATAAGAGGGGCTGCTGCGCACAGAAATGTCACGGCAGCCTTTTTACACAACAGAAATTTGCCCGTAACTGCTGACAGGCATCGGAAAGAAGCCGGGCAGTTGCGTTCATAGGAGAAATAATGGAAGATAAGAAAATTACGATGCCGGCGGTGGCACTCCGCGGACTCACGATCCTTCCGGGAATGGTACAGCATTTCGACATCAGCCGGGAAAAATCGATCCGCGCCATTGAGACAGCTATGATGGGAAACCAGAAGGTATATCTCGTGACCCAGCGTCATCCGGAGCAGGAAACACCTGCGGTCGCGGATCTGTATCAGATGGGAACGATCTCCCGGATCAAACAGCTCGTGAAAATGCCGGGCGGTATCATCCGTGTGATGGTGGAAGGCGAAAAGAGAGCGGCGCTTCTCACTCTGTTTGAGGAGGGACCGTATCTGGAAGCTGAGGTCGAGGAAGCACCGATGCAGGAAGAACAGCTTACCGACACTGTGAAGGAAGCCATGAGCCGGATCGTTAAGGAAAAATTAGAGGAATTCGGAAACGCGAATCCGAAGGCTGTGAAAGATTTTATCGGAAGTCTTCTTGTGATCACGGATCTGGAGCAGCTTCTGACCCAGACAGCAAATGAATTTCCGTGGGATTTTGCTGTGAAGCAGGAGATGCTGGAGTGTGATTACTGGAGCCATCTGTATGACCGGATCGTGTACTACCTGATGCGGGAACTCGAGATCCTTATGATCAAGCGGGATTATCAGGGAAAAGTGAAGGAGCACATTGATAAGAACCAGAGGGATTATATTTTAAGGGAAGAATTAAAAGTGATCCGTGAGGAACTGGGAGATGACAGTGGGACGGAAGATGCCGATGGATATATGGAACAGCTGGAAAAGCTGAACGCGGACAAGGAAACGAAGGAAAAGATCAAAAAAGAGATCCAGCGTTTCAAGGGCATGCCGGGAGGAAGTCAGGAGGCGAATGTTCTCCGCACTTATATAGAAACGGTGCTGGAGATGCCGTGGAAGAAGGTCTCAAGGGATAATCAGGATATCGTTCACGCGAAAGAGATTCTTGAGGAGGACCATTATGGTCTGGAGAAGGTTAAGGACCGTGTACTGGAATTCCTTGCGGTCCGTGCTCTCACAAAGAAAGGCACAAGCCCGATCCTCTGCCTTGTGGGACCGCCCGGAACAGGTAAGACCTCCATCGCGAGATCGGTTGCCCGCGCCCTCGGAAAGAAGTATGTCCGGATCAGCCTTGGCGGCACTCACGACGAGGCGGAGATACGCGGACACAGAAAGACATACGTGGGAGCGATGCCGGGCCGTATCGCCGATGCAATGCGTCAGGCAGGCGTGTCAAACCCGTTAATGCTTTTAGATGAGATCGATAAGGTCTCTGCCGACTATCGGGGAGATGTCTCCTCAGCACTTTTGGAGGTCCTTGATGGGGAGCAGAACGTGAAGTTCCGCGACCACTATCTGGAGATCCCGCTGGATCTCTCAGGCGTTCTCTTTATCGCGACGGCAAATGATGCGTCGACAATCCCGAGACCGCTCCTTGACCGTATGGAGGTTATCGAGGTATCCAGCTATACAGAGAACGAGAAGTTCCATATCGCAAAGAAGTATCTCATTCCGAAACAGTTAGAGAGAAACGGCCTTACGGAGGAGATGCTTTCCTTCAGCGATAAGGTATTGGAGAAGATCATCCACAACTATACGAGAGAGGCCGGTGTGAGAAATCTGGAGCGCCGGATCGGTGAGATCTGCAGAAAAGCGGCGAGGGAGTTTCTGGAAAAGAAGAAAAAAACTGTGCATATCACAGAGGGAAATCTTCAGAAGTATCTCGGAAAAGAGAAGATCACCTTCGAAAATGCCAATGAGGAGGACGAGGTCGGAATCGTAAGAGGTCTTGCGTGGACAAGCGTCGGCGGCGACACACTTCAGATCGAAGTGAATGTAATGCCGGGTGATGGAAAGCTTCAGATGACAGGACAGATGGGTGATGTCATGAAGGAATCCGCGCAGATCGCGCTGACTTACGTTCGTTCCGTGGCAGACCGGTACGGTGTGGAGAGCAGGTATTTTAAGGAACATGACCTGCATTTACATATCCCGGAGGGTGCCGTGCCGAAAGATGGTCCGTCTGCGGGCATTACGATGGCAACAGCCATGCTCTCCGCGGTGACCGGAAAGAAGGTTTGCGCAAGCGTTGCCATGACCGGTGAGATCACATTGAGAGGCCGGGTACTGCCGATCGGCGGTTTAAAGGAAAAGACATTGGCAGCAAGAATGGCACATATGAAGAAGGTTCTCGTGCCGGATAAGAACCGTCCGGATATGGCAGAGATCTCGAAGGAGATCACGAAAGGCATGGAGATCGTGTTTGTGAAGACTATGGATGACGTAGTACGCGAGGCGTTCGTGTAATGCCAGGATACAAAGGTTGGCGGCTTTCTGACAGGTCCTGCCTGTTGGAGGGCTGTTGACTCTGGTATGTAAAAACAAGGGTAACGGTTCTGAGGGTCTGCGCATGTGCCGCGCCGACTGTAAGAAAGCATAGTTTGGCAGGCAGAAATCCCAGCGACAAAGTCATTCTGAAATGGATTTTTGCGTGTGACAAGGAAAGTGCTGAAGTGTTACATACAAGGAGAAATATATGGTAATCAGAAATGTGGAACTTGAGACCGTCTGCGGTGTGACGAGCACGCTGCCGGAGAACACGCTGCCGGAGTTCGCCTTCGCGGGAAAATCAAATGTGGGAAAATCTTCCCTGATCAACGCGCTCATGAACCGGAAGGCGCTGGCGAGAACGTCCTCCCAGCCGGGAAAGACCCAGACGATCAACTTTTATAATATCAACGGAGCTCTCTACTACGTAGATCTCCCCGGCTACGGTTACGCGAAGGTCCCGCAGTCTGAGAAGGTAAAATGGGGCAGGATGATCGAGAATTATCTCCACAAATCCCAGATGTTAAAGTGCGTTTTCCTTCTTGTGGACATCCGTCACGAGCCGTCCGCCAACGACAAGACCATGTACGACTGGGTCGTTTACAACGGATTCCGTCCGGTCATCATTGCCACAAAGCTTGACAAGATCAAGCGCAGCCAGATCCAGAAGCAGGTAAAACTCATCCGCACCGGTCTCGGCATGGAAAAACAGGATATCCTGATCCCGTTCTCCGCCGAGACAAAACAGGGCCGGGAGGACATCTGGAATCTTATTGACAAGATGGCAGCAGGAGAAGATCTTCTGACCGCCGAGGAGGAGATCCAGGCAGAGAAAGCTGCGGAGTGGGCGGCGAAGAAGGCGGCGAAAGAGGCGCAGCAGAACCTTTAAATTTTAGAAGTACTGAAAAACGGCATCCGCCGCAGAAATTTCCCTGCGGCAGGTGCCGTTTTCGCGTACAATTCAGAAAATTTGCCGGAGGCAGACTTCAAAACGCATATCTTAACCTTTCATCAAGGTCTTCATCACATAAGCGTAGATATCCTGACTCCGCTCCTTCCAGTGGCTGGCCATAGTCTCAGCCTGATCCTTGTCGGGGACGGAGAGGTCGAAGCCGATGAGGACAGATTTGCCTTCCCGGACTTCACAGTGGACGATATAGTCCTGATTTGTGGATTTATAGAAATCGGAGATGACGCCGACCTCGTTTCTTAAGCGGAATTTGTTCTCCTTTAAATAGCTGTCGATATCCTCGATGATCGCCGGGGAGATATTGTTTCCGAAGAAGGAGAGAGTGTCATCGCCCTCTTTGGTGATCTCATAGCGGGAGGAGTTGTGGGTGGATTCCATCCGGATCAGCCCCGCTTCTTTCAGTTCGTTTAACGCCTGCTGGAGCGTAAAGTATGTCGTATATTCGTGATCCAGAAAGAAATCCGTGAGCTGGGAGTTTGTCAGTGGAAAATTGACGTGGTCCAGCATGTAGAGGATCATTAATTTGTAGAGCGTGATCGGATCAGATAACATACGCAGGGGCTCCTTTGGCAAAAAATCGTTGGTAACGGTGAAAAATACAGTTACACGGAATCCAGTGATCAGGCGGAACCGGTCTTACAGGCAGAAGACGGGAAGCTCCTTTTAATCACTGCGAATACATCTATTTTACAGGTTTCCACAGCGGTATTCAAGCCCTTTTTCCTCCATCGTATGAAAAAGGTCGAAATTTGTAGTGAATTTGATCAGGAAATGTGCTATGATGATACCACGTAATAAATCAGCAGGTCTGAGCATATGCCTGCGATGACCATAATAAAGTTCAGGCCGGCAGCTGGTTCTGACAATGCGGAATCGGAAGCGTTGGCGGAACCTGCAGCCTTCGTACATAATCGGATTATAAATATAAGGTGAAAAATATATGAGAGAACGGATCATGCGCCTTTCCAGAGGAATCGTGGACGCGGAGATGCCGAAGCTGTTTCTGGATCCTGTGAAGATCGAGGAGACTCTGGGGAGCGATACGGTTTATAAAAGAGAGCTATACTTAGCAAGTGAGAACAATTTATATATCAAAGGCCTTGCCTACTCAAGCCACAGCCGCGTGAAGATCTTAAAGAACGCCTTCGGAGGCTTAAGAAACCATATTGTCTACGAAGTCGACACCTCCTGGTGCGAGAACGGAGACCTGATCAAGGGAAACTTCACGCTTGTCACAAACAGCGGAGAACTGGAGGTTCCTTTTCTTTTTCGTGTGGAAATGATTGAGTCTGTCCGTGTCCTGTCCACTTTAAAATCTATGGATGATTTTGTGGAGCTGGCGAAAAAGGATATGGAACTGGCGCTGCGCCTCATGGAGTACCGGGATTTTACGGAAGCGCCGCTGTTTAAGGATCTGCGGATCCGCACGATCTATGAAGGCTTAAGGGGACACGGAAACCGCCAGAATGCCCTGGAGGAATTCTTTCTGGCGACAGGAGTGAAGGAACCCATCGAGCTGACCTTATCTACGGCAAAGAAGATCTATGACAAGCCGAAGGATATCGTGAATGACAAGGTCGTCCTGCGGAAAAATACCTGGGGCTATCTCTACATGGAAGTCCGCGCTGACGGCGATTTCATCGAGATCCCGAAGAAGGTCATCACTCAGGCGGATTTCGAAGAGGACCGTCTGGATCTGCGATTCAGGATCCACCCGGAGAGGATGCACAAGGGAAAGAACCTCGGTGCGATCCGCCTTCTTACCGTCCACGGTGACACCGTGATCCGGATCGAGGCTATGGGAGAGGAGCCGGATCGAAAGCGCGCTGAGGGCGAGATCAGCAAAGCCGGTGTCTGCCGGTACATGAAACTCCGTGAGGCCTACGAGAGCGGTCTCTACGAGAAAAAAGCTGTCCTCGGAAAGATCCAGAACGAGCTGGATGCCATTCGCGGCGCAAACGGCGGTTCTGTGATCCTGTCCCTCCTGCAGGCGGAGACTTATCTGGACGCGGAGAGACCGGATCAGGCGGCTTTATGTCTGGACGATGCGTGGGATACCGTTTCTGCCCTCAGAGACCGGATCGGAACACTCTATTGTTATTACCAGTACCTGCAGTACCGTCTGGAACCGGACGAGGAGAAGAAGGACGCTGTGGTCCGCCTGTTCAGGAAAAAGCTGGAGGACGTCAACGGCCGGTTCTATCTGCAGCTTTTGCAGTTAAAGATGCTGCCGGAGATGTACGAGGAGGAGGAAGCCCTCGCGGAGAGCTTTAAGATGCAGTATAAGAATGGCTGCCGCAGCCCGTTCCTCTATATTGAGACGGTGCGTCTCTTCGGGAAGAATCCGGAACTCTTAAAGACGATGGATGCCTTTGAGATCCATGCCCTCTACTACGGAGTCATGAATGGCCTCGTGGGGCAGGAGCTGGCGGAGCGGATCTGCGCGCTGGCGCCGGGAGCGAAGTTCTTCCACCGCCTGTATTACCGCCTGCTTGCAAAGCTCTACGAGAAATACCCGACGAAGGACATGCTGACGGCGGTGTGCTGTCTGTTAATTAAGGGAAATGTCCGCGGAAAAGAGAGCTTCTCCTGGTATGAGAAGGGAATCAATGAGGAGATCAGCCTCACGAGGATCTACGAATATTTCCTCTACGCGTTGCCGGATGATTATGAGAAGATGATGCCGCGCCAGGTACTGCTGTACTTCTCCTATGAGTGCGCCCATCTGGACCAGAAGAGCCGTGCAGCCCTCTATGCCAATGTGGCGGCCTATATTCCGCAGGACGATCCGCTCTATAAAAAGTACGAGCGGGAGATGGAAAAGTTTGCCATGGAGCAGCTTTTCGAGTCCCGGATCAACAGGAGACTTGCGGTGATCTACAAACATATCATTTACCGCGATATGATCGATAATCAGGTGGCCCGGGTGCTGCCCGGTATCTTAAAGGCAAACCGGATCCAGGTGAAGGATGCGGCGATGAAGTATGTGATCGTTTCCAACGAGATCCTGACCGGTGAGGATGCCTACCCGCTGCAGAATCAGACCGCCTATGTGCCGTTGTTCTTTGAAGACAGCGTGATCATGTTCCAGGATACCTTCGGAAACAGGTACATGGACGTGGAATATACGAAGGAACCGGTTCTCGATGAGAAGGAACTGGAAGAAAAATGCTTTGAGATGTACCCGGACCACCCGATGTTAAAGATGAAGGCGTGTCTGGAGATCATGGAGAAAAAGGACCTTGAGAAGGAAGATGTGACCGGGATCGAGACTGTTCTGGATACACTCCCGGTGAAGCCGGCCTACCAGCAGAAAATGCTGACGAGGATCATTTCCTACTACCGTGCGGCGCTCCTGGGGGACGATGAGGCTATGGATGCGGAGGGTGGAGCGTACCTCTTAAAACTTGACAAGAGGACACTCTCCAGACCGGAACGTGTGGATGTCTGCGAGACACTGATTGTCCAGAATTACATGGTTCAGGCATACGAGATGATAAAGGAGTTCGGCGAGGAGCAGATCCGTGTGAAACGTCTCGCGGCTCTGGTATCCCAGCTGATCTTAGACCGGATGTTCGAGGAGGATGACCTGCTCCTCCACCTTGCAGGGCGTGTATTTTCGGACGGACACGGGGACAGCGTGATCCTGGATTATCTCTGCGAGCATTATAACGGCAGCGGGGAATCTATGTTCAGGATCCTTGCGGAAGCAGTGAAGACCCATGTGGAGACATATGACCTTGAGGAGCGCCTGCTGGCCCAGTGCCTTTTCTCCGGCTGTGAGAAGCATATGGACACGGTATTTGACCTTTACGCGTCGAGAAAAGAGACCAGTGATGTGATCGTGAAGGCGTACTTTACAGTGAAGTGTACGGAATACTTCCTGCGTGACACAGTCCCGGGGGATAAGGTATTCGCGTATCTGGAAGGCGCGATCCACGGTATGGAGCTTCGGAAGGTGCCGGAGATCTATCTTCTGGCGCTGGCGAAATTTTATTCGACTCTGGCACAGATCACTGAGGAGCAGAAGGCCCTGCTATCCCGGATGATGGATATCCTTTCCGCCAGAGGTATGGTATTCGCGTGGTACAAGGATCTTGCAAAATATGTGGATATGCCGGGCGAGGTCATGGATAAGGAGATCATCGAGTACCATGGACGACCGGACGGAAGACCGATCTTAAAGATCCGGATCCTGCCGGACGAAGAAGAGTTCCATGAGGAAGAGATGAACATGGTCTATAAAGGGATCTATGTGCGCCAGAAACTCCTGTTTGACGGTGAGATCATGGAGTACGAGATCTGGGAGAATGAGGACGGAAGACTGGTGAAAAAGGCGGAGGGCGAAGTGACCTGCAGCGAACCGGCAACGGGGGATAAAGGAAACCGCTTCACGGCTTTAAATGCCATGAACCTCTATCTCGGAATGAAGGATGACCGGAAATTAAAAGAAAGCATGACAGAATACGTGACGGACAGTCAGATCGCGAAAAAGCTGTTCCGTCTGGCATAATGAGGACAAATAAATGGAGAAACTGATCGTTGGCATCGACCTCTGTGATACCTACACTCAGGCGGCTGTTCTGGGCCGTGAGGAGGCGTGGATGCTCCCGACCGTCATCTGCAGAAAAAAATCCGCGGAAGAGTGGTATGTGGGGGAAGATGCATATAAATATACGCTGGTGGGCGAGGGCGTCATCGTTGATAAGCTCCTAAGCCTGGCAGCAAAAGAAGGAACATCCACCATTGGAGGCGTAAAGTACGGTGGAATGGAACTGCTGCAGAGATTTTTAGGCAGCATCCTCGCCATGGTGCGTGCGGAGTATGCAGGACAGAGGATCGATGAGCTGGTCATCAGCCTCAAAAATTTGGAGATGAAGCTTTTGGAGGGACTTACGGCCAGCGTGGAAGCTCTTGGGATCCCGAGAGGAAATGTCCATATCGCAAGCCACACGGAATGCTTCGTCTACTATGTGCTGAACCAGAGAAGAGATGTCTGGGGCGGTCAGGTTGGCATGTTTTCCTTATCCGATGAGGACCTGCGTTACTATGAACTGAAGGTCACGAGAGGACCGCGCCAGATGACAGCCATCGCGGAGCATGAGGAGCTGGAAGAGGGTTTCAGCCTCAGCGTTCTCGATACAGGCTCCGGGGCAAAGATGGCAGACAAGATCCTGTGCGCCTGCGGAGAGCGGTTTTTACAGAAAAAGATCTTTTCCTCGATCTTCCTGACGGGAAAAGGTTTCGCGAGAACCGACTGGGCGCCGGAATTTATGAAGCAGATCTGTAACCGGAGAAGAGTCTTCGTGGAGACAGCTATCTTCGCAAAAGGTGCGGCCATGAAGGCTGAGGATTACTTAAACGAGAGCGGTTCCGGATCCTTTGTATGTCTCTGCGAGGGAAAATTAAAGTCCACGGTCTCTCTGGAGGTTATGAAGCGGGATACAAAGACGGAGATCAGTCTGGCATCCGCCGGTGAGAGCTGGTACGAGGCGAGAAGTGTGGTGGAAGTGATCCCGGACGGGGAGAAGGAGATCTGCTTTACGATCACACCGCAGCAGGAGCCGAAGAAAAAACGGACCGTGAAGATCCCCCTGGAGGGATTTCCGGACCGCCCGAACAAAACGACGAAGATCCGGGTGGCTGTGGGATTTTTAGATGAGAAGACCATGGTGGTCAAGCTCACGGACCAGGGATTTGGGGAACTGTTCCCGAAAACGGACGCGGTGGTCCGTCAGGAGGTGACATTATGAGCCTGATTCTCTGCAGACAGGAACCGGTAACGGTTCCGCTTTATATCGAGGATCTTGGGATCCATCTCTACTCCTCCCAGGAGCTCTGCTATGTGATCTACAACAATCCGCTGCTGGTGCTGGAGGGATTTATTGATAAACGCCTGACTGAGTTTTTAAGAAGTGAGCTTCGGATGCCGTTTCTCGCGGAACGGGTGGAAAAATGGTTGGACAGCCACGGGGCGACGGAGGAGATTCTGTACCTGATCCTCAAGGAATGTAATTACTATACCCCAAAGGAGCAGGCGGCTTACCGACAGACCGTGAACGGACTGAAAAAACTCTCAGAGGAAGAGTACGAGAAGCGCCGCGCAGATTATTTCTATGGTCTGGATCTTTTCGGAAAAGCGGTCACGATCTACGAGCAGATCTTAGATGGGGCCGGACGCCATCTCTCCGGGGATTTCCGGGGAAAAGTCTGGAACAATATCGCGGCCTGCTACGCGAAACTCTTCTGTTACCAGAAAGCTATGCACGCCTACGAGAATGCCTGGAATGCGAAGCCGGAGGCGGAGTATGTGAAACGCATGTACTTCCTCACGATACTGAATCCGGAGCTTTCGCTTAAGGATAAATTCCGGGAGATGATCGGGGAGGATGATAAGGAAGTCTGGAATAAAGAAGTGGAAGAGGCGAGAGAAGAGTCAGAGAAGGCGCCGGAGACGCTGAAGCTTGCCGCCGTATTCGAGAAAGACCCGGCTGGCCGGATCGCAGCGGCGGGGGATATCCTGAATCAGTGGAAGATGGAATACAGGAGAATGCTGTAGTTTCCCTTGACATTTTATCAGGATTCTACTATATTATGTAAGAGCGGCCGGAAAAATCAAATGACCGTGATATGGAACAGGCGGCTGATAAAGAGACCTGCTCCATGGAATATAAGAAAGGCTGGGAAGAAGAGGAGTACATTTTCTGCACCTTCAGAGAGGACTGATCATAGGCTGGAAGTCGGTCCGGAAATGCAAAAATGGAAGGTAGCTTCGGAGCCGGAATGGTGAAATAAAAAGTAGCTGTTCCCGGGGAGAGACCTCGTTAAGAACGAAGAGATGCTGTTTGGAGGATCGTTCTGGATCCGGACAGTAAATAAAGGTGGTAACGCGGTGATTCGCCCTTTGCATGAGAGTGCAGAGGGCTTTTCTTATATGAGTAAGCAGGGCGATAGCCCGGATTACGAATGTTGGCAGCAGCTGAGGGAGTGCCCGGCAGGCGCACAGCAGCAGCCTTTCGAGAGGAGTACATGATGGTAAAAAAAGATGCAAAACAGAAAAAAGTACGGATCACGAACTGCGAGACCTGCGCCTTTTACACATATGATGACGAGTATGGATATTATGTCTGTGAGGCAGATCTCGACGAGGACGAGATGTCCGCGTTCCTCCGCGGAAGTGACTTTTCCTGCGGTTTTTACCAGGCAGATGATGAGTACGCTGTTGTAAGAAAACAGATGTAAACGAGATGATTTTGTGAGTCTGCGCATTTTGCGCTGATAATAAAAAAGTAAATTGAAAAGCAGTAACTGCTCCACATTTTTGCAGTTACAAAAAAGAAACATGTTGATAAAGTTTTAAGGAGAAGACCATGAAAGAACTGGAAAAGACCTACAATCCGGCGGACATTGAGGACCGTCTGTACCAGAAATGGCTGGACAACAAATATTTCCACGCTGACGCGGAGAGAGGAAGACGCGAGGGCAAAAAGCCGTTTACGATCGTAATGCCGCCGCCGAATATTACAGGACAGCTCCATATGGGACATGCCCTCGACAATACGATGCAGGATATCCTGATCCGTTACAAGAGAATGCAGGGTTATGAGGCACTCTGGCAGCCGGGAACAGACCATGCGGCGATCGCTACCGAGGTCAAGGTCATCGACAAGTTAAAAAAAGAGGGCATCAACAAGAATGACCTTGGACGTGAGGGATTTTTAAAAGAGGCCTGGAAATGGAAAGATGAGTACGGCACAAGGATCATCAAACAGCTCCACAAGCTCGGCTCCTCCGCTGACTGGGACAGAGAGCGTTTCACCATGGACGCAGGCTGTTCTGAGGCTGTTTTAGAAGTATTTACACGCCTTTATGAAAAAGGATATATCTACAAGGGATCCAGGATCATCAACTGGTGTCCGGTCTGCAAGACATCCATCTCCGATGCTGAGGTAGAGCACAAGGAGCAGGACGGCTTCTTCTGGCACATCAACTACCCGATCGTGGGCGAAGAGGGAAGATTTGTCGAGATCGCCACAACGAGACCGGAGACACTGCTCGGCGATACAGCCGTTGCTGTAAACCCGGAGGACGAGCGTTACAAAGACATCATCGGAAAGATGTTAAAGCTTCCACTCACAGACCGCGAGATCCCGGTGATCGCCGACGAGTATGTTGACAAGGAATTCGGAACCGGCTGCGTAAAGATCACACCGGCCCACGACCCGAACGACTTCGAGGTCGGAAAACGCCACAATCTGGAAGAGATCTGCATCATGAACGATGACGCGACCATCAATGTTCCGGGCAAGTACTTCGGCATGGACCGCTACGAGGCGAGAAAAGCCATGGTCGAGGACTTAAAGGAAATGGGCCTTCTCGTGAAAATCGTTCCGCACAGCCACAACGTTGGTACCCATGACCGCTGCGGCACAACCGTAGAGCCGATGGTAAAACCGCAGTGGTTCGTAAAGATGGATGAGATGGCAAAACCGGCCATCGAGGCATTAAAGAGCGGCAAATTAAGATTCGTTCCGGAGAGCTTCGGTAAGACATATCTCCACTGGCTTGAGGGGATCCGCGACTGGTGTATCTCCAGACAGCTCTGGTGGGGACACAGGATCCCGGCTTACTACTGTGAAGAGTGCGGTGAGATGACGGTTGCGAAGATGATGCCGGAGAAGTGCCCGAAGTGCGGCTGCACACATTTAAAGCAGGATGAGGACACCCTTGATACCTGGTTCTCCTCCGCGTTATGGCCGTTCTCTACACTGGGCTGGCCGAAGGAAACCGATGAGATGAAGTACTTCTATCCGACCGACGTTCTCGTTACCGGATACGATATCATCTTCTTCTGGGTTATCCGTATGGTATTCTCGGGACTTGAGCAGACAGGCGAGTGCCCGTTCAACACTGTCCTGATCCATGGTCTTGTCCGCGATTCTCAGGGACGCAAGATGAGTAAGTCCTTAGGAAACGGTATTGATCCGTTAGAGGTGATCGACAAGTACGGCGCGGATGCTCTCCGTATGACACTTATGACAGGAAATGCACCGGGCAACGATATGCGTTTCTACTGGGAGAGAGTCGAGGCCAGCAGAAACTTCGCAAACAAGGTATGGAACGCGAGCCGTTTCATCATGATGAATATCGAGAAAGCGCCGGCAGGCGAGGCAAAGCTTACAGACCTCACGGCAGCAGATAAATGGATCCTCTCCAAGGTCAATGACCTCGCGAAGGAAGTAACGGAAAACATGGACAAGTACGAGCTTGGAATCGCTCTCCAGAAGGTCTACGACTTCGTATGGGAGGAATTCTGTGACTGGTATATCGAGATGGTAAAACCGCGTCTCTGGAACGATGAGGACCGGACGAAGGCGGCTGCGATCTGGACCTTAAAGACGGTTCTGATCAATTCCTTAAAGCTCTTACATCCGTTCATGCCGTTTATCACAGAAGAGATCTTCTGCAATTTACAGGATGAGGAGCCGTCCATCATGATCTCCTCCTGGCCGGTATATAAGGAAGAGTGGAACTTCGCGGCAGACGAGCACGCGGTAGAGGTCATCAAAGAGGCTGTCCGCGCGATCCGTAATGTGCGCACATCCATGAACGTTCCGCCGAGCAGAAAGGCAAAAGTATTTGTTGTGACTGAGGATGCCGATCTCACGGATATCTTCGAGAACAGCCGTGTATTCTTCAGTACCCTTGCTTCCGCCAGTGAGGTAGTGATCCAGAAGGATAAGACAGGAATCGGTGAGGACGCTGTATCCGCAGTGATCCCGAAGGCAGCGATCTATATGCCGTTCGCTGAGCTTGTCGACATCGAGAAGGAGACCGAGCGCTTAAAGAAGGAAGAAGAGCGCCTCACAAAAGAGCTTGCCCGCGTAAACGGAATGCTTGCAAACGAAAAGTTCGTAAGCAAGGCACCGCAGGCGAAGATCGATGAGGAGAAGGCAAAACTCCAGAAGTACACCGAGATGATGGAGCAGGTAAAGACTCGTCTGGCTCAGCTTGGTAAGTAATCGATGAAAATATGACCATGGCATGAAAGTGCTGAATGGTTTCAGCAGGAAAGGACAGCGGGTGGAACATGACCTGCTGTCAGGGCAGCCGCAGGTTTTATGGCCTGTGGCTGTTCATTTTATGGGAGGAGCAGACTGCTGCCGCCACTGTATCATACAGCATTTTTTCGTTCACAAAATACCGTAGGATACAGCAATCCTGTCGAATCTTTCCGACATGTTCTGGTTGCAAAAAATACCATAAACAGGTATCATAAGTGAAAGAAACGCTGCCGTTTACGGCATATATTTTCTGTACCGAGAATAACGCCAGACAGCGTTCCGATTGCAGGTCACAACAGGAGGCGATTTCTTGGAGTACATAACGATGCAGGAAGTCTGGGATCAGATCGAGGCGATCCCGGGATATGCGAGAAAAAAGAGCAGTCTTTTAAAAGTACGGGAATTTCTTGGTATTCTTGGAGAACCGGACCGGAAATTTCAAGTGATCCATGTGGCGGGAACCAACGGAAAAGGTTCCGTCTGCGCATTCCTTACTTCCATGATCCGGGAAGCAAAAATTCCCTGTGGGTCATTCTTGTCCCCCCATCTTGTGGATATCCGGGAGCGGTTCCTTATAAATGGGGAGATGGTCCCGGAGCCGGAATTTATCAGGGCATTCCTGGAGGTACAGCATGCCTGCAGGATATGGGAAAGGAGAGGAGAGCCCCATCCCACCTATTTTGAATTTTTATTTTACATGGGACTCTGCATATTCCGGAACGCGGGTGTGAGGGTGCTCGTGTTAGAGACAGGAATGGGCGGAACTTACGATGTGACGAATGTTGTGGAAAATCCGCTTGTCTCCGTCATCACGTCCATCAGCATCGATCATACAGCGTTTTTAGGATCCACGATCCCGGAGATCGCGGCACATAAAGCGGGGATCATAAAGTCCCGGCGTCCTGTGGTGTATGATGACAGTTCATCGGAAGCAGCGGCGGTGATCTTTGCGAAAGCAAAGGAGATGAAATCTGAAGGATTTCCAGTGACGCCGGATGAAGTCTGTCGCGGGATCCGGCCTTGTCTCGTAAAATCTCCGGATCCGGGCGTGGCAGGACATCAGGAAATGAGCTTTTCCTATCGTGGTGAAGAGATTTTGTTTGAGATCCCATTTGCAGCTCCCTACCAGCTCATGAACGCAGCTCTGGCGATCCGGGCATTGGAGGTTTCCGGACTTCCGGTGGCGCCTGGACAGGCGGCAGAGGGAGTAAAAAAGGCAAAATGGCCTGCAAGAATGGAGGAGATCAGCACTGGTGTCTACCTCGACGGGGCCCACAATGCGGATGGGATCCGGGCATTTCTCGACGCGGCCTGCAGATTAAAGGAACTTCGGAAGCCGGATCATGTGCGGATCCTGTTTGCGGTCTCCGCGGACAAGGATCATCAACGGATGCTGCGTGAGATTGCAGAGCGGCTGAAACCGGATCTGTGGATCTTATCGAAAATGGAGTCACACCGGACCCTCTCCGTGGAGGATTTGGAAGCGGCGGCAGAAAAGTTGCGGGCGGAATATGGAGAAGAGACGGAGTACCGGGTGAGCCGGGATGTGAAACATGCCGTGAAGGAATTGCTTGGCCTGCATGGGGAACGGGATCTTTCGCTTATCGCGGGGTCACTGTATCTTGCGGGGGAAGTAAAGGAACAGATCAGCAAAAGCACAAGTTAACCGGACCGTTCCGGTATGCGGCAAATAAAGCAGAACAGGGAACCGCAGAACTGATCAACAGAGCATTTTCAGGTGCAGATTGACATGCGGTGAGTTCCGGTGACAGTATGCTGCTGCCGGGACACCAAAGGAGGAAGAAAAATGATCAACTTTGAGGAAGAGATCGAGCGCTTCAAGCCGAGTCTTGAGGTGGAGGCGGTCAGCGACGCCATCGTAAAAAGCGATCTCACAGATATGGCAGATATTATGATGGACATCATGAAGGATATCAAAAAGGAAAAGTAATATATGGATGAGATGCAGAAGATCCAGTACGCGGCCAACAGCTACTACAACCGCGGTCTGGAAATGGCAAAGGAGAGAAACCTTTCCGGGGCGGCGAGATTCTTAAAACGCGCCCTGCAGTTTAATAAATACCACACAGATGCCAGAAACCTTCTTGGACTGATCTTTTACGAGATGGGTGAGACGTCAGATGCGCTGATCCAGTGGGTCATCAGCATCAATCTCCAGCCGGACGGAAACCGGGCAGACTATTACCTCGATGAGGTCCAGAGAAAGCCGGGACAGCTTGAGATCGCAAGCCAGATGGTAAAGAAGTTCAATCAGGCATTATTCTATGCCCAGAATGACAGTGATGATCTGGCGGTCCTGCAGCTTAAGAGGATTGTCGACGAGAAGCCGAATTTCGTGAAAGCGCATCTGCTTCTGGCGCTTCTCTACATGGAGCACGGGGACTACACGAAAGCCGGAAAATCCCTGTTCAAGGTACTTCAGATCGATAACAATAACGAGAAAGCCACCCGGTACATGGAATACGTAAAGAGCCGGACCGGCAAGGCGGAGGTCGAGAAACGGAAGATGAAGAACGCGTTTTCCCACAGGGAGATGCAGGACGATGACGTTATTCTGCCTCCGACCTACAAGGAGAACACGGGCTGGCAGTCCATCATCAACATCGGTATTGGTCTTGTCCTGGGTGCGGTCATGGTCGTGTTCCTCATCATGCCGGCGAGGGAGCGAACGTTAAACTATGAACATAATCAGGAGATGCAGTCCTACACGGATAAGTTAAATATCGCGAACCAGGAGACGGACAAGTTGAAGCTCCAGGTTGAGGATTACCAGAAGCAGAAGGAGGACGCGGAAGGCCAGTTAAATGACTTAAAGGGCGATTCCGGAAGCACGGTGAACCAGTACGCGGCGCTCGCAAAGATCCTGGACGCGTACCGCAAAGGGGATACGAACACGGCGGTTCTGACTTATGTGGATATGGATCAGTCGAAGATCACGGATGACAGCTCTGTGGCGATCTTAAATGAAATCAAGGCGGACATGGATGCCAACGCCCCGACAGTCCTTATGGCGGCAGCAGCCCAGTCAAACTCTGTCGGGGACTACGACTCAGCGCTCCGCTATTATGAGAGATATATGGAATTCAACGATAAGAACCCGGAAGTCATCTACAACATGGGAATGGTATACAAGGCAAAGGGCGATACCGACAACGCGAACCAGATGTTCGGACAGGTCATCATGAACTTTGCGGATTCGGAGTTTGCGGAGAAGGCGAAGGAAGAGAGAGGATACTAAGGAGCAATTCTGGTTTCTGTTTCACAGAGAGTGTATAGAGGTTCGTTGATAAAACTTACTTCAAAAAAACTTAAAAGAGACTTTACAGAAGAAAATACTGTGAGGTCTCTTTTTTGTTGTTTCAGACTAGAAAACTACAGGAGAATGGATTTAGAAAGCTGTTTTGAGGTAAGAAAAATTTGTGAAAATCAGCCTCGCATTGGGATACAGGCTGTGGGCTGAATTTGGCTGCAAAATTTTGAAATGGGAGGAAAAATTTATGGAAGATTCATTCGTATACGAGGCAAAAGGCCCCACACTCATCATTCACCTGCCGAAGGAGTTCGACCATCACAACTGCCGGAATCTGAGATATGAGACGGACCTTCTGATGGCGGAAAATTATGTCTCCAGAATCATTTTCGATTTTACGCGTACCCGGTTCATGGACAGCTCCGGCATCGGCGTCCTCTTAAACCGCTACAAGCAGATGAAAGCAGGCCATACCGGTTTTTACGGTGCCTGCCCGCAGGTGATGCGGGTTTTAAAGGTTGCGGGAATTCTGGGGCTGATGCATCAGTATGAGTCAAAAGAAGAAGCAATCTACAGCAGGGAGGTATAGGGATGGAAGAGACAGGACAGACCGTACAGGAAACGCAGAAAGTACAGGCAGAGCAGACTGGAGAGAACGGGAAAAATGTAGGAATGCCGGAGTGTGAGACTATGGAACTTATTATGGAGAGCCGGTCAGAGAACGAGGAGTTCGCGAGAGTCGTGGCAGCCGTTTTCGCGAGCCGTCTGGACCCGACGCTGGAGGAACTGGACGATATCAAGACCGCCGTGTCGGAGGCAGTGACGAACGCGGTGATCCACGGATACCGGGGACAGGAAGGAAAGATCTATCTTTCGGCGACGGCATGGGAAAAGGAACAGCTGCTTTCTGTGACGGTGCGGGATGAGGGCGTCGGGATCCGCGACGTGGAGCAGGCCATGGAACCCATGTTCACCACATGTCCGGAGGACGGGAGGTCCGGCATGGGATTCTCCTTCATGGAGGCCTTCATGGACCGGGTGGAGGTGGTCTCCGCACCGGGAAAGGGAACCTCCGTCACCATGAAAAAGAAGATCGGCAGGTGACGGGATGGCGGACACTGCGGAACTCTTAAAACGTTCACACGCAGGGGATAAAGAGGCGAGGGACCGCCTCGTCATGGAGAACGCGGGCCTTGTCTGGAGTATCGTCCGGAGATTTATCGGGAGAGGACCGGAACCGGATGACCTGTTCCAGATCGGGAACATCGGTCTTATAAAGGCCATCGACCATTTCGACACAGAATTGGGCGTCCGGTTTTCCACCTATGCCGTTCCCATGATCACCGGGGAGATCAGGAGATTTCTCCGGGATGACGGGATGATCAAGGTCAGCAGGCCGCTAAAGGAACTGGCGGGAAAAGTCGGGGCGGCGAGAGAAAAGCTGGAGGCGGACCTCGGGCGGGAGCCGACAGTGGAGGAGCTTGCAAGGTCGGTGGGAGCCAGCCGTGAGGAGGTTGCGGCATCCATGGAAGCTGGGGCGAGAGTCGGATCCATCTACGAGCCCTTCGATGCCGGGGATGAATCCGGAGGCTGTCTGGCGGATAAGATCGCGGAAAAGACATCGGAGAATGACAGGGTCCTGGACCGGATCGTGCTGGCGGAGCTTTTATCCGGTCTCGGGGAGAAGGAACAGCAGATCATAAAAATGCGGTATTTTGAAAATATGACCCAGACCGTGATCGCAGGGCGGCTTGGAATCTCCCAGGTGCAGGTGTCGCGGCTGGAGAAGAAGATCTTGAGGGAGATGAGGGAGAGACTGACTTCATAAAAGATGAAAATGATTCTGCCCATGGTTATGTATAATGTCCATTGATTCGGAACATCCTATTTGCGTAAAGCAATGCGATAAACAGGATGAGAAGGTGGAATATTATGAAACCGTTAAAGGACTACGTGGAGATCATTTTTGCGGTGCTGGCGCTGGCAGTACTGGTGTTTGTGTTCTGGTATTTTCTCGTGGCGGTCCCGGCAAAGAAAGCGGAGCAGTCGGGGACATTCGTGATGGTGCCGGGGACGGAAATGGAAGTCTGCCGAGGCACTGTCACAGGGGTTTTAAAGACCATTGGGGATATGGACAGAAAGCCGTGGAGCGCATGAGCAGCACGACGATCTACTTAAAGCTTCCCCAGGTGAAGGAAGTTTATGAGCCGGAAGTGTACCTCGGAATGATCGCCGATGTCCACAGCAGCGACAGGGCTGCGGAGGCGAAGGCGAAAGCCGTGAAAATCACCTCATTTTCCGGGAAGGGAAAAGAGGCAGCGTTTGTTGGAAATGTCATGGAACTCGTGGAAAAGATCGAGAAGACCGGCCAGAATATCCAGGTGGACAATCTCGGGGAATCGGATTTCGTGGTCACATACCGGGCAGGGAAGAAGGAAAGTCTGGTATGGGAGTGGATGAAGACGGCCATGGTGTCCGCGGTGGCGTTTTTCGGGGCGGCGTTTGCCATCATGACATTCAACAACGACGCAAACGTGACGGATGTGTTCGCGAAGTTCTATGAGATGATCATCGGGACCCGGGCGGACGGACCGACGATCCTGGAGGCGTCCTACTCCGTGGGACTGGCCCTGGGGATTTTATTGTTCTTCAACCATTTCGCCTCCTGGAAGATCACGGTGGACCCTACGCCCATAGAGGTGGAGATGCGGCTCTACGAGGAGAACTTAAATAAGACGTTGATCAAAAATGGCGGGAGAAAGGAGTCAGGGGTCGATGTATCTTAAGCTTGGGATTCTGGCCTTTGCAGGCCTCGGTGCCGGGGCAGTGATCGCTGCCGGAATCTTTGCCTTCCTCGCCATCATCGGCGTGTTTCCGAGACTCATCGGTGTGACCCACACAGCGGAGCATGTGATCCTCTATGAGACGCTTCTGATCCTCGGGGGAACATGGGGGAATCTGGCGGACTTCTACAGCGTGGCGTTTCCGTTCCCTGGAAAGTTTGTGCTCGCAGTGTGTGGGACGGCTGTCGGAATTTTCGTGGGATGCCTTGTGATGTCTTTGGCGGAAACGCTAAAGGCACTGCCGATCCTGAACCGCCGGATCGGGCTGGCGGTGGGGCTGCAGTATGTGATCCTGGCGGTGGCTGCGGGAAAGGCATTTGGATCGGCAGTGTATTTTCTGCGGGGATTCGGATGATTTATCTCAGTGGGAGTCTGATCTCCGACTGAGATAAACGCTCCGCGAGGATGCGCAGTGATTCTGATAGGAATCTGTCAGCTTCGCTGACCAGAATCACGCGCCAAGTCTCACGAACGTTCAATTTGAAAGTATACATGGAGGAATTTATGGAGATCGATAAGAAAGAGTACGGAAAATATGTGAAGCAGGTGACACCGGTCCACAACACCTGGAAGAACCTCTGGCGGGCGTTTCTCGTTGGCGGACTGATCTGCATGCTGGGACAGGTATTCACATCCGTCTACATGTCCTTCGGGATCGAGAAGGAGAGCGCGGCGGCGTGGACGACATTGAGTCTCATCGGCCTCAGCGTGATCCTGACGGGGTTTCATGTGTACCAGAAGATCGTAAAATTCGGTGGAGCCGGGGCCCTGGTTCCCATCACAGGATTTGCGAATTCCGTGGTGTCCCCGGCAATCGAGTACAAGGCGGAGGGCCATGTCTTCGGGATCGGCTGCAAGATCTTTACGATCGCGGGACCGGTGATCCTCTACGGGATCCTTGCGAGCTGGGTGCTGGGGATGGTGAAGTATTTCTGGAGATACTTGTAAACGAACCGGCAGGAACGTATAATGGAGAGAGAAGATGCGGCGGCTGTGGAGCATATGAACAGCGTCAGCATGGAATAAGCGGAGGAAAACGTGAAATCAGTATCGATCTATACGCTCACAAGAAATCAGAATATTTCCTGCGTCCAGAAGCTGGAGAGACAGATGTCGGGGCGCGGGTACTTTTTGAAGATGCGGGAGTGGGAGCTTGACAGCATGAAGGCCTTTGTGAGGGAATTGGAGACGCATATGGACGAGGTGTATGCGCTTTGGTTCTTTTACTCGTTTCAGATTCCGAGACTGGGAAAGGAGTTTGACCTTCTGCAGATCAGGGAGGACCAGATCGTGAATGTGGAGCTGAAGAGCGGAGCAGTCTCCGATGAGGCACTGCGGAAACAGTTGATACAGAACCGATATTATCTCGCGGTGCAGGGAAAGACGATCCGGTCCTATACATATATCAGCAGCCAGAACCGGCTTGTCCGCCTTACGAACCACGACCGGATCGTGGACGCGGACTGGGAACAGCTCTGCGCGGATCTGAGGGATGGCGGAAAGGACTATGAGGGCGATGTGGAGGAGCTGTTTCAGGCGGAACTGTATCTGATCTCGCCTCTCACAGAGCCGGAGCGATTCCTGAACAAGGAATATTTCCTGACTGCCCAGCAGCGGGATATTGAACGCCAGATCTTAAAGAAAATCCGGGCGGAGCGGACCGGGGCGTACTGGTTTACGGGACTTCCGGGGACGGGAAAGACGCTGCTGCTCTACGATATCGCTATGAAGCTTTCCGGGAAGCAGAGGGTCTGCATGATCCACTGCGGGGAGAGCAAGAAGGACTGGAAGCGGCTTCATGAGAGACTTCGGCGGGTGGAGTATCTGCCAGATTCCGAAATTGGGGCGGAGTGCGGTCTGGAAGAGTGTTCCGCGGTTCTGGTGGATGAGGCACATCTTCTTGAGCCTGGGGCGAGGGAACTGCTGGCTGGGATCAGTACCCGGCGGCCGGTGATCTTTTCCGGGGACTGCGAGGATGTGATCTCGCCGGATGAGCTGGGGGAGAGCGCTGAGATGGTGTGGAAATCTGTGCCGGGTGTGCAGACATTCCGGATGACGAACCGGATCCGGACGAACGCAGAGCTGTCTGTTTTTATCCAGAATATGATGCGCCTGACCAGAGGAAAGGGGAGACGGATGTATCCCCATGTCTCGGCTGGGTACGGGAATGATGAGGAGGAAGCAGAGAAGCTTTTAAAAGGGTATCTGGCGCTGGGATATCGGTATTTTGAGGAGAATGCCGGGAGCAGCGAGGATGTGGAGCGGCTGGTCGTTTTGCTGGATGAGAGATATTTTTATGATGAGACGGGATATCTGCGGTCTGGGAACCGGAGTGTAAGGCGGCTGTTTCACCGGCTGAACCAGGCAAAGGAGGAGCTGGCATTTGTGGTGAAAAAGAATGAGGCGGTGTACTCGGTGATTTTGGGGCTGCTTCAGGCGATGTGAGTGAAAAATTTATAGAATGTGTGTCGTGGGAAAAGATGCGGAAATTCGAGGTGAACTTCGGATTCCTGCATCTTTTTGTTTATTTTGGGGATTCTATTTGCATGGAGACCTTATTTTGGTGTACCTATGTGAGGATGAAGCCTGTTGCGAATGACTGCACGGGGTACTGGAGTGTTAAGGTATATTTATTTAGTACGATTGGAGTCGTTTTTGTTCAAAAAGTACGATATGTATGGATGTAACTGATAGGTGAATTGAGACCAAAATAAAGATGGGAGTGGATAGAAAAATGGATGAGAAAACAGGAACGTTAAGAAAGCAGCGCGGGCGTGCCAGTGTGGTGTTTGAAAATCCGCCGCTGATCATGGCGGCTGCGTCGACGGTGGGAAAGAAGGAAGGAGACGGGCCTCTTGGCGTTTTTTTTGACCGGGTGGAGCTGGATCCCATGCTGGGAAAGAAAAGCTGGGAGGAGGCGGAGAGTGAGCTTCAGAGCAGGACTGCAGGTCTTGTGATCGAGAAGAGCGGGCTTTCGAAGGAAGAAATCAGGTATTCGTTTGCGGGGGATCTTCTGGCACAGCTCATCGCCACTTCTTTTGGAAATATAAATCTGGAGATCCCAATGTTCGGGCTTTACGGAGCATGCTCCACCATGGGGGAAGGTCTGGGGCTGGGCGCCATGTGCGTGGAGGGTGGATTTGCGGATCATGTTCTTGTAGGCGCTTCCAGCCATTTCGCTTCGGCGGAGAAGCAGTTCCGTTTTCCGTTGGAATATGGGAATCAGAGGCCGTATTCGGCTACATGGACGGTGACTGGGTGCGGAGCGGTGATCGTGTCCTCCGGGGATTGCCGGGGGAAGGAAGCGCCGCTTGCGAAGATCACGGCGGTGACGACGGGAAAGATCGTGGATATGGATTTTCATGACTCCATGAATATGGGGGCTGCGATGGCGATGGCGGCGCTTGATACGATCCTGCAAAATTTCAGGGATCTCGGGGTGGACGAGACACATTATGATAAGATCATCACCGGGGATCTGGGGACAGTGGGACGGAGACTTCTGCTGGATTATCTTATGAAGGCAGGATACCGGATCGAGAGCCGGTATATGGACTGCGGGATCGAGATGTTTTCGCCGGAGGAGCAGGATACCCATGCCGGGGGAAGCGGATGCGGGTGTTCAGCGGCGGTGCTTTGCGGGTTTGTTTTGCCGAAGATCAGGAATGGGGAGTGGAAAAGGGTGCTGTTTCTGCCGACGGGGGCTCTGCTTTCTACGGTGAGCTTTAATGAGGGGAAGAGTGTGCCGGGGATCGCGCATGGGGTGGTGCTGGAGACGCCGGATTTTCTGTAAGAACTTAGCCGGGGATTTTCGAAGGAGGAACAATCTGTTGGAAAAAAATGTTAAGGGAAGACGGACGTGGATCATACAGAGTGTGAAAATATAAATCTTAGGAATGAGAAGTGGAGTGAGTATGGCTATGGAATATATCAGAGCTTTTCTTGTGGGTGGTCTGATCTGCATGCTGGTGCAGATCCTGATGGATAAGACAAAGATGATGCCGGGGAGGATCATGGTGCTGTTAGTGGTCAGCGGGAGTGTCCTTGGATTTTTGGGAGTGTATGAGCCGTTTGCCGAGTGGGCCGGGGCAGGAGCGACTGTGCCGCTGCTTGGATTTGGAAATACACTTTGGAAAGGGGTTGTGAAGGCGATGGCGGAGGATGGAGTGCTTGGAATCTTTAAAGGGGGATTTACAGCCAGTGCTGTGGGGATCAGTGGGGCGTTGGTGTTTGGATATCTGGGTGCGATTATCTTCAGGCCGGGGATGAAGGAGTGACAGGAGTACGCGGGGGTGAGGCTTCGGGCGCGCGCCCGTGCCCGAAGCCTCACCCCCGCTGTGTACTGGCATGCCTGTGTGGGCTGTTTTTGTCTCGGAGGGACAAAAAGACGCGGGAGTTTGTGGAAGAGTAAAAAATATTTGGAATTTTTTAAACGGTATTGTTATGGTGAGAATTTATATGTAAAAACATTATTTGAAAAATAGGGATGATTAAATTTGAAGGGTGTAAAAAACATGCTGATTCGGTGCAGATTGATACGATTATTTGTAAGGTGATGGAACAGGAAGACGAGAGGCAACGAGATAGACAGTATGACGGGGCTTGTGGAGTGGAGTGGCATTAAGGCAAGGATAGATTGAGAATAATCGTAGAATGTGGTAAAATAGTTATGTGTATTAGGGTCTATAACGTAAGTTATGATTTCCGCTTAGGAGATAACGTAATTAACAATTGTTCCTTGAATGGAAAAGTGTAATGATTTGTAAAGGAGATAAGGACTTTTGTGGCAAAGGTAAGTGATGTCCTGAAGCTTTCGGTTATGCGGGGTGTCCGCGTGGTGGCGGGGGAAGAGGGACTTTTTAGGAAAGTGGAGCATGTGACGGTGATGGAGGTCCCGGAGATCAAGAGGTGGCTCAAGGGAAATGATTTTCTGATCACGAGTTTTTATTCGGTGCGGAAGAGTGAGGAAGATCAGTGTGCCTTGATCCGGGATCTGGCGGATACGTGCTGCTGTATTGCGGTGAAGACGGGGCAGTATGTGAAGACTGTCGCGGAGAGTGTGAAGAGAGCGGCGGATGAGGTGGGACTGCCGGTTTTGGAGATTCCGGGGGAGCTGGCTTATATTGATATTATTGTGAATGTGATGAATCTGATCTTTGAGGAGGAGGGAAACTCGGAGATTCTGGAGAAGTATGTGAAGGATATTCTTTACGAGAATTACAGTGATGAGATCCTGATGGAGGAACGGGGACGGCTTTTTGGGATGGACGTGGAGCATGACTGGTTTTCGGCGGTGGTGATCAATTTCAGAAAGCGGTATGTGCCGGATGAGCAGGATTGGAAGGGGATCAGGTTTCTGGGGCGGACTTTGTTGGAGAGGATGAGAGAGACTGCTGGGATCAGGGAGTGTGTGATGGTTCCGTTGGAGAAGGGGTATCTGATTCTGACTGAGGGAGAGGATGAGTGCAGGCTTCGGGAGACGCTTGTGGATTTTTTTGAAGAGGAGAGAATATGTTCTCTGTGGAATGCGGGAACGGATAAGTTTGTCTGTTCTGTCGGTCCGGTCCGGACTGGACTCGCCGGGATTCGCGATACATACAGTGATGCGTTTAAGGCAATTAGGGTCATGAGAAAGCTTCAGCCTGAGAATTGTGTCTGCGTATATGAAAAGGTTGAGATGTACTGTGTGTTGCAGGATCTTTTTTCAGCGGGGAAAAGGGATGTATTTGAGAGGATTTTGGCACCGGTGGAGAGTCGGGAGTTTTTAGAGACTCTGTGGACGTATTTTATGTGTTCGGGGAGTCTGGATGAGACGGCTGGGGTGCTGCATACGCATAGGAATACGGTGAAGTATCGGCTGGGGAGGATTCAGGCGGTTACGGGGTTGGATATTAAAAGGCCGGAGGATGGTTTTAAGTTGTATATGGGAGTTTTGGCTTGGCGGATGAAGGAGTGACGAGGGGTACGCGGGGGTGAGGCTTCAGGCGCATCCGTGCCCGAAGCCTCACCCCCGCTGTGTACTGGCATGCCAGGGAGACTGTTTTTGTCCGTACGTACAAAAAGGCGCGTTTCAGTTTGGCTGGGAGAACATATAATTCTGAGTTCTTATGGATTATAATGGTATTGTCAGAATTATTTCTTGTTGCGAAATAGAGATAAAGTAAATATGCAATGAAGATGAGATAGATTGGAAAATACTTAGGGGAACTCAGGAGGTACTTGTTATGGAGCGTCGGATCGAGGATGTTCAGTATTGTGAAAGGTTATTTCAGAGTTTTTATGATATCGGAAGTACGTCGCAGGGCGGCGTGACGCGGCTGGGGTATTCGGAAACGGAGGACACGATGCATGAGGTCTTTAAGGGGCTTGGAAGGGAGCTCGGGGCTTCTGTGATTACGGACGAGGTTGGGAATACTTATGTGACGAATACAGACGAGGACGGGTATACGCTGATCGGGTCGCATCTGGATTCTGTGATCGAGGGTGGACGGTATGATGGTGTGGCTGGCGTGATGGCTGGGCTTATGGTGATGCGCTGGGCGAAGGAGGATGGAATCAGGATCCCGCTTCGGGTCGGGGCGTTCCGGTGTGAGGAGTCCAGTAATTTTGGGTGCTGTACGATCGGTAGTGGACTAATTACACATGAGGTCTATAAGCAGGATATCGGACATCTGATGTCGAAGGACGGGGAGTCTTTGGAGAGTATTTTTGAGCGCCGGGGGTTGACGCTTCATCCGAAGAAGATATCGGGACTTCGGAGATATCTGGAGTTACATATTGAGCAGGGAAAGGTGCTTGAGGAATGTAAGACGCAGGTCGGTATTGTCGGGACGATCGCGGGGCCGGTGAGGTATCGGGTGTATCTTCGTGGTATGGCAGAGCATTCTGGTGCGACGCCGATGGATATGAGAAGCGACGCGCTCTGTGCGGCCGCGGAGATCATTCTGGAGATGGAGAAGATCGGAAAGTGGGAATCCGCGTACCAGTCGGTGGCGACGGTGGGCGTTGTGCAGAATCATCCGAATGTCCTGAATGTGATTCCGGGCCGGGTGGAGCTCGGCGTGGATATGCGCGGAATCGATCAGGATAGTCTCGACCGTATGGAGCGGGCGTTTAAGGCAGCGGTGCGGGAGAGCTGCAAGAAGCGCGGTGTCGAGTATGTGGCGGAGAAAATCAACAGCATTCCTCCGATCAGTATGAGTGAGTCAGTGGAAGACGGTCTGGAGCAGGCGGCGAAGCGGCTTGGAATCTCCAGCCGGAGAATGCCCAGCGGTGCGGGGCATGATGCCATGTCTTTTGCGGAGATTTGTGATTCCGGTATGGTATTTATTCCGTGCCGGGGCGGTGTGTCTCACAATCCTTCGGAGCATGCGGAGATTACGAGTATCTGTGATGGGGCGCGGGTGATGTATGAGTATTTGAAGGAAGAGACGGCGAAATAACCGGCAGGAATATCTTTTTGAAAAGACTATAAATTTAATGATATGCTGTCTGGCTGGGAAATTCAGCGGGCAGCATATTTTTATGGGCAATTAAAGCATTTATAGATTTTTCAGGTTGATAATGTTATAATATTTTCATTATGACAATAAAGCACGGGAATGAGGAGGAAACCGTTATGTATATCACATGCCTTGACTTAGAGGGAGTTTTAGTGCCGGAGATCTGGATCGCGTTTGCGGAGGCCAGCGGGATTCCGGAGCTTAAGAGGACGACAAGGGACGAGCCGGATTATGATAAGCTGATGCGTTGGAGAATCGGGATCCTGAAGGAACATGGACTGGGACTGAAGGAGATCCAGGAGACCATCGAGAAGATCGATCCGCTTCCGGGTGCGAAGGAGTTCCTGGATAAGCTTCGTGAGCTTGGTCAGGTCATCATTATCAGTGATACGTTTACGCAGTTTGCGAAGCCTCTGATGAAGAAGCTTGGCTGGCCGACGATCTTCTGCAATTCCCTGGAGGTCGCTCCGGACGGGGAGATCACGGGATTTAAGATGCGGATCGAGAAGTCCAAGTATACGACGGTGAAGGCACTTCAGTCCATCGGCTTTGAGACGATCGCCAGCGGGGACAGCTACAATGATCTCGGAATGATAGAGGCGAGCAAGGCGGGATTCCTGTTCCGCAGCACGGAGCAGATCAAGAAAGATCATCCGGAGATCACAGCGTTCGAGACGTATGATGAGCTCTTTGAGGCGATCAAAAAGGCAATGGAAGAATAGCAGGAATCTTATGGAAAAGATTCCGCACAAAAAAGACATTTAAGAACACAGCCGGACTGCAGTTTGTTATGGATGCGGAGATGGAACGTCAGCTCTGTTTCAAGGGGCAGCGGCTGTGCTTTTCTATTTGAATGAATGTACGGTCTGCTGAGAGATGCTAGATCTGTTTGAACGGTGTATCAGTCTAACAGGGTAGAAAGTACAGGAGTTCTGGTTAAAAGAAAGGACTGCTGAATCAAAAATGGAGAAATCCTACGAGAAAGTCATTGAATATGTAAAACATGGAATCGGAAGCGGGGAGATCCAGGCGGGTGAGAAGCTTCTCCCGGAGCGGGAACTTGCCCAGAAGCTGGAGATCAGCCGGAATTCCGCGAGAGAGGGACTCCGGATCCTGGAAAACATGGGAGTTCTGGAGAGCCAGCAAGGTGCGGGAAACTATGTCTCCGGAAATTTTGACGAGATTCTGGCGGAGATGTTGTCGTTCATGTATATTTTAAAGAAGATCGACGTGAATAAGATCACGGAATTCCGTTCTACCCTGGAGTGGGGGGCCATTGAGACAGGGGTGAAACAGGCGACGGAGGAGCAGCGCCAGAAGATGATGTCCTATCTCGACAATCTGGAGCGGGCGGAGACGGAGGAGGAGCGTGTCCGCTGGGATAAGGCGATCCACTACCTTCTCATCGAGGCATCCGGAAACTTCTGTATGCTGGCAAACTATAAGGCCCTCAACAAGATCATGGACGAGTATATCCCGAAGATGCGTGGAAAGATCATCGAGGGTATGCACAGCGAGCAGTTCTTAAGCCGCGCCCACAGGACACTGGCAGAAGGTTTCGCGGAGGGAAATATCGAGAAGGCGAGAGAGGGACTGAAGCTTCATTTCCACTATATTTACCAGTACTTATAAAAATCATGACAGAGTTCCGACTGATTATTTCGATAAGCCAGTGCTTTGAGAGTCAGGGAAAAGAGCGGGAACCATGACTATGATATAATTCTAACAAGCCTGACAAAAATCAGACAATCTGTGCGAAATTTGCGCAAAGAAAAACAAAAAGTCTTGACAAAATTCCGGGACAGCGATATCCTTGTATTGGAAAAAATACACTGCTTATTGATAGCAGTTATTTTTTAGAACGAATTGGTTCTACCAATAAAGAGAAAACAATCAATATTGTGCGCAATAAACAAACAAATGTGCATGGTGTTTAAAATATATCATAATTGGTACTACCAATATAAAAGAGAATCAATTGCATCACACAAAACCGCACATGTGTCATATGGGTGGCGGCAATATATGAGAATAGGAGAAAGCAAACATGGCAAAGAAGTATAATGAGGTAACGCCTGAGATCCTGGAGCAGTTCAAAGCGATCGTTCCGGGAAAAGTATACGCGGGCGAAGAGATCAACAGTGACTATTTCCACGACGAGATGCCGATCTACGGAAAGGGCGCGCCGGAGGTCGTGATCGAGGCGACGACCACAGAGGATATCGCGGCCATCGTAAAGGTCTGTTATGAGAATTCCATCCCGGTGATCCCGAGGGGAGCAGGAACCGGTCTTACAGGCGCGGCTGTTGCAGTAGACGGCGGTGTCATGATCGACATGAGCAAGATGAACAAGATCCTGGACTATGATCTCGAGAACTTCGTAGTCCGCTTGGAGCCGGGCGTTCTGTTAAATGACCTCGCTGAGGACGCACAGAAGCAGGGTCTCTTATATCCGCCGGATCCGGGTGAAAAGTTTGCGACTCTCGGCGGAAATGTTTCCACGAACGCAGGCGGCATGCGCGCCGTCAAATATGGATGCACAAGAGATTATGTGCGCGCCATGACCGTTGTCCTTCCGACCGGCGAGATCGTTAAGCTGGGCGCTACAGTCTCCAAAACAAGCACCGGATACAGCCTATTAAACTTAATGATCGGTTCCGAGGGGACCTTAGGTATCATCACAGAGCTCACCTTAAAGCTCATCCCGGCACCGAAGGAGACCATCAGCCTGATCATCCCGTATGAGAACCTGGAAGACTGTATTGCGACGGTTCCGAAATTCTTCATGAACCACTTCCAGCCGCAGGCACTGGAATTCATGGAGAAAGAGATCGTTCTCGCTTCCGAGCGCTACCTTGGAAAGAGCGTATTCCCGAAGCAGGTCGAGGGTGTTGACATCGGCGCTTACCTTCTTGTGACATTCGACGGCGACAACATGGAACAGCTGGAGGAGCTCACAGAGCAGGCGGCTGAGGTTGTTCTCGACGCGGGCGCTGTGGATGTTCTCGTTGCTGATACCCCGGCGAAGAAGAAAGACGCATGGGCAGCGAGAAGCTCCTTCCTTGAGGCCATCGAGGCGGAGACAAAGCTCCTCGATGAGTGCGACGTCGTCGTTCCGGTCAACCAGATCGCGAAATACCTGACATACGTCAAGGGAGCGTCCGAGAAATATGACTTCGAGGTCAAGAGCTTCGGACATGCGGGTGACGGTAACTTACATATCTATACATGCGCGAACGATATGGACGAGGAGACCTTCAAGAAACAGGTTTCCGAGTTCATGGCAGACATCTATAGGAAGGCAGCAGAGCTGGGCGGTCTGATCTCCGGTGAGCACGGAATCGGCTTTGGAAAGAAAGGCTATCTTGCAGAGTTCGCAGGTCCGGTGAACATGCGCCTGATGCGCGGCATCAAGGAGACCTTCGACCCGAAGATGATCTTAAACCCGGGCAAGATCTGCTATGATCCGAAGGAAGAGGCGTAAAGTATTCTGTTTAGCCCCGGCAGCAGTCCCTTTTCTCCCCCGTGAGACGGCTGCCGTACACCAATATATTTGTTGACACTGTCTGCCGGCCGGCAATTTCCCCCGTGAACCGGCCGGCGCAAATAAAAAAGAAAGGAAAGCTGCTGTCCGGCAAGCCCGCATATTTTCCAGGGCGGCCGCAGAAGACATAGCAGCAAAGGAATTTCATTATGGCATACTTAATTTCTGAAGAGGCGCAGGATCTCCTGCAGGACGTTAAAAATTTCTGTGACAAAGAAGTTGCAGAGCAGTGCAAGGAATACGATGTTTCCGGCGAATGGCCGAAGGCAATTTATGATAAAGCGGTCGAGCAGGGCTATCAGGCTCTCGAGGTTCCGGAAGAGTTCGGCGGCCCGGGCCTTTCCCGTGTGGATGTAGCTGCCCTTATCGAGCAGATGGCGATCGCGGACGCAGGCTTTGCCACAACGATCTCCGCCAGCGGCCTCGGCATGAAGCCGGTCCTCATCGCGGGCAGCGACGAGCAGAAGCAGCATGTCTGCGATCTGATCCTCGACGGAGGCTTCGGTGCGTTCTGTCTGACAGAGCCGGGTGCAGGCTCCGATGCCAGCGCAGGCAAGACCACAGCGGTGAAAGACGGAGATGAGTATGTATTAAACGGCAGAAAATGCTTCATCACGAACGGCGGTGTCGCTTCCTTCTACTGCGTGACAGCCATGACCGATAAATCCAAAGGGGTAAAGGGAATCTCCATGTTCCTGGTAGATGCCGGAACTCCGGGTCTCTCCACAGGACATGAGGAAAACAAGATGGGTATCCGTACCTCCAATACCTGTGACGTTGTATTCGAGGACTGCAGGATCCCGGCAGCGAACCTCATCGGAGAGGAAGGAAAGGGCTTCGGAATCGCCATGAAGACTCTCGACCAGGCCCGCGCATGGATGGGCTGCGTTGCCACAGGTATCGCCCAGAGAGGCATCAACGAGGCAGTCGCATACGGCAAGGAGAGGATCCAGTTCGGCAAACCGATCATCAAGAACCAGGCATTACAGTTCAAGGTAGCCGACATGGAGATCAAGACAGAGACGGCCCGTCAGATGGTTGCCCATGCTTTAACAAAGATGGATATGGGACTTCCGTACACGAAGGAATCCGCTATCGCGAAATGCTATGCGTCCGATATCGCAATGGAGGTTGCTTCTGAGGCGATCCAGATGTTCGGCGGTTACGGCTACAGCAGAGAGTACCCGGTCGAGAAGCTTCTTAGAGATGCGAAGATCTTCCAGATCTTTGAGGGAACCAATGAGGTACAGAGAATTGTTGTGGCAAACAACGTGATAGGAAAGTAAAAGCAATTTGCGCGTAAAGGCAAATGAATGGCGGAGAAACGGCTGTGAAAGCCGCAAAATTTCGAGATATTACACCGGTCCGGCAGTATCCGTGAAGAACTGGTTCTGCCGGAACCGGACGAATTTTGGAGGAAAACATGGAAATTTTAGTATGTGTAAAGCAGGTTCCGGACGATTCCGTTGAGATCTCCCTGGATCCGAAGACAGGGGCACCGGCTCTTGACGGTGTGACACCGGTAGTAAACGCATTTGATACATATGCGCTGGAGATGGCAGTCCGCTTAAAAGAGGCGGCAGGAGGAGAGGTGACCGTTCTTTCCATCGGCGATGAGAGCGTTAAGAACTCCTTAAAGAACTGCCTGGCAGTGGGCGCTGACTACGCGTACCTTGCGGCAAATGACGCTTACCAGAGCGCTGATCCGGAGATCATCGCAAAGGAACTGAAGGCTGCGAAGGAAGCCATCGAGGAGAGGACAGGAAAGAAATTTGACATCGTGTTCTGCGGCAAAGAGACCACAGATTTCGCTTCCGGACAGGTGGGAACGATCCTGGCGAAGGAGCTTTCCGCTCCGGTAACAGCAGATGCCGTTGATATCACAGCAGGAGAGGGAAAAGTGACAGTAAAGCAGGAGACGGAGGAAGGTTACTGCATGATCGAGTCAGGGCTTCCGTGCGTTGTGGCTGTCAATAAGCCGGAGTATGACCCGCGCTATCCGACGATCAAGAGCAAGATGGCAGCGAGAAAGAAACCGATCGAGGAGCTCGCCGCAGAAGAGGCAGGAGCTGCACAGGTCGAGGTCCTCAGGGTCTACGCACCGGCAAAGAGAGCCGCAGGTGTGAAGATCAAGGCAGAAGATCCGGCGGAGGCGGTAAGCCAGGCGCTCGCCATGATGAGCGAAGCAAAAGCAATCTGATGAATGCTGGATCGGCAGAACCGGCTTTGGCCCGCACAAAACGTGAATGTCAGCCGGAATTAAGCATGGAAGGAAATTGAGACGATGAAATATACAGATGGAAAGAATATCATGGTCTACGCCCAGAGCGCAGACGGTGCACCGGTCGGTGCAGCACTTGAGACAGTCAGCAAGGCCGCAGAGCTTGCAAAGGCAAACGGCGAGGAAGTGATCGCTGTTGTATTTGGAAAGGACACTGATACAAAGACCGTGATCACAGCAGGAGCTTCCAAGGTCCTCGTGGCAGGTGAGGAAGGACTTCAGGCTGAGGAGAAGGCACAGATCCTCGTAAAACTTGCGGAGAAATATCAGCCGAAGGCAGTCTATATGGCAGGAACCCCGGAGGGAAAGATGATCGCCCCGGCAGTCTCCGCAGTCTTTGAGTCCGGCTGTGTGACAGATGTGACAGGGATCACTGCAGACGGCGTTTACACATCCCTTTCTTACAACGGAAATGTACTGAATGACATGAAGATGGGAGAGAACCTTCCGCATGTTGCGACCGTACGTTCCGGTTCTTTCGCAAAAAAATTAGACGAGAGCAGAACCGGCGAAGTCATCGCTGAGGACGCCTCCGCAGACACAGTCCGCACAAAGGTCGTTGAGACAGTAAAAGAGATCGCAGAGACCGTCAACCTCGAGGAAGCACAGATCATCGTATCCGGCGGAAGAGGAATGGGCAACAAGGAGAATTTTGCCCTTGTGGAAGAGCTCGCGGAGGTCATGGGAGGTGTTGTGGGAGCCACCAGACCTGCAATCGAGGAAGGCTGGGTATCCAGAGCCCACCAGGTCGGGCAGTCCGGCAAGATCGTCGCTCCGAAGCTCTACATCGCATGTGGAATCTCCGGCGCCACCCAGCATGTATCCGGCATGATCGGTTCCGGCTATATCGTAGCCATCAATAAGGATGAGGATGCGTCCATCTTTGATGTGGCAGATGCGGGAATCGTCGGGGATGTCACAAAGATTCTTCCGGTGATGATCGAAGAGATGAAGAAAAGAAAAGCGGAATAAAGGTCGTATTTACAAAAGCCATGATGTAAATAGAGAGAGTCCCCCGGTATTAAAGCTGGGGGATTTTTCAGCAGTATAACTTTCTGAGCGGTGCTTGGCAGCTTACTACTATTTGCGAATCAACAGAGAATTTTATCGACTATAAATTCGCCGCAGGCAGTGTCTGGAATCTTATAAAATTCTATAACAATACGCCAGATAGAACTCAATCTATCCGGCGTATTGCTTTACTTAGGATTAGTTATATCCAGGTCCCACAGGAATATATACCTGGTCAAGCGGCGATTTCGGCGCTGCTTTTGTGGTCTCCGGAACGGTTTCCGGAATAGTCTCGACCTTTGTGGAACCCATGTTCTCAGTGTCTTCTTCGCTCGGAAGAACAACGGAGGTCGAGCTGTGGATCGTGCAGGTTCCCGGAGAACGGTACTTAGAATCATCCGTTCCGCCGGATTCGCCGTCCGGAATCACCATGAAGGTCCTTGTATTCTTCTCCGGGCAGTATTCTGTTGCAAGTCCGCCGGACTCGCTGCACACGGTCAGCTGTACATGATGGTCGCAGACCTCTGTTGGAACAGTTCCCTTTGCGAAGTACTCGGTGTAAACGGCGTTTCCTCTTGGATCATTCTCGCAGACACCAGGGATCGCAAGCTTTCCGGATTTCCGGCAGATCTGGGCAGTTGTGACGGAGGACGGAACCGGGAAACCGGTGTCCGCAAGCCCCTCATGGATCTTTGTCATGATTGCTTTCCAGATCTTCTTGTGGTAGGAAGTACTGCTTCCGATGGCTGAGATCTTCTGGTTATCGTCACATCCGGACCAGATTCCCGCCGTGTAGTACGGGGTAAATCCGACAAACCAGATATCGTTATTGTTTGTTGTGGTACCGGACTTACCGGCGTTGGACATTCCCGGAATATTTGCCACTGCACTTGTGGAGTTCAAGCTGACTCCGGAGGACGCGAACATGCGGCTGCTTTCCATGGACTGGGACATCGCGTCCGTGAGAAGGAATGCGGTGGAGTCCTTAAGTACGCGCTTTGTCTCCGGCGCATTTTCCAGAAGCACTTTTCCGTTGTGGTCCAGGATCTGGGTGAAGAACACTGGTTTCGTGTAGATACCGCCGTTTGCGATGGCCGCAAAGGCATTGGTGAGCTCCAGGTTTGAAACGCCCTTTGTGATACCGCCGAGAGCGGTGGAAGCGTTGTAGTCCGTATCTGTTAAGGAAGTGATCCCTAAGTTTCTCGCGTATTCCACGCCGAGCTGCGGTGTCACAGTCTCGATCATGCAGCGGACGGCAACAATGTTCATGGAGTAGACGATACCGTCACGGATCGTGCTGTAGCCCATGTAGCCCTTGCTGCTGTACCAGTTCCGGAACGTCTTTGTGTCCATGGTGTACGGGCCGTCGTAGTAGACACTTCCCAGGGTAGCACCGCAGGTATCGATCGCCGGGGCGAAGGATGTGATGACCTTGAAGGTGGAACCAGGCTGGCGCAGGGTGTTTGTGGCACGGTTTAAGGAACGGCTGACCTCTTTCTGGCCGCGGCCGCCGCTGAGCGCCTTCACATAGCCGCTGGACTGGTCGATGAGGACGAAGGACGCCTGAGGCTGAAGTACATAGTGGACAGATTCGCCGAGAACCGTATCCCCGTCTTTTGTCACTGCAGCTTTGTATTTCGCGATGGCCTCATCCGCCTTCTCCTTTGAGGAGAAGAGACCGTCGAAGTTTGTCTCGCCGAGTTCCTTGCGGAAATATGTTTTTAATGTCTCATCGGAATAGTTCGTCGTTGTCTGGTCCGGATGCTGGATCGACAGACGGTAGTCGATCGAGTAGTAGACAACGTCGTAGTTTTCCGGTCTGCTGATCTCTTCATCCACCACGGACTGGATATCCGGATCCTGGGTGGTGTGGATCTCAAGACCGCCGGAGAAGAGGAGATTGTAGGCCTGCGTCTCCGTGTAGCCTTTCTTGTCCTGCAGGGCTTTTAATACCTGATCGATCAGCTCGTCGGTAAAGTAGGAGTACGGCGTCTGGGTCTCTTTTGTGACGATATCCACGTTTTTGATCCGGGAGTAAACGTCATCAGCGAGAGCCTCTTCCTGATCGTCCTTCGAGATCATTCCCTGCTCGTACATATATTGGAGAATAACGCGGCGCTTTTCTTCGTTGCGCTTTCTTCCGTTTTCGGAGAGCGGGTTGAATCTCGACGGGTTCTGGGTGATTCCGGCGATGACGGTCGCTTCGGAGAGTGTAAGGTCCGAAACATCCTTATCAAAGTAACGGAGAGCCGCCGCCTTTACGCCCAGAGTGTTGTTTCCGAGGTTAATGGTGTTTAAGTAGTTTTTGAGGATGATCTTTTTATCCATGATCTTCTCTAACCGGATCGCCAGATACTGCTCCTGGATCTTTCGCTCAAGTTTCTCCCCGAAGGTGTCCTCATTGCCGCCTTCAAAGATATTGTTTTTAATGAGCTGCTGGGTCAGGGTACTTCCGCCGCCGGCACTGGAGTCACCGGTAATGATTCCGACGGCCGCACGGACCATGGAACGGACATCAACGCCTTTGTGGGACCAGAACCTGGAATCCTCAATCGCGACGAAAGCGTCGATCAGGCACTGGGGAAGTTCCTCGTAGGATGCCTCAAGACGGTTCGCTCCTGATTTTACGAGCGTTTCCGTGAGGTTTCCCTTACTGTCATAGACCATGGTGGCATAACCGCTTGGCTCGATGCTCGCTACATCGATCTCCGGGGCCGCGTCGATAACGCCCTTGAAGATTCCGTAGCCGAAGCTGATTCCAAGCACCGCTGCAAACAGAACCAGGATCAGGATGATCTTTGTGAGAAGAAGCACCAGATGTGAGGTGATCTTCTGTGATCTGGAATTTGTCTTGCGGAGTGTCTTTTCCACCTCGTTTTTTCCATAATTCATTCAGGATGCCTCCTTTATCATTCCCTAATTATAGCAAAGTTTCATTCATTTATAAATAGTTATTGTGGAAAAGTTTGGTTTGTATTATGATATTTTTGACCGCAAAGTGGGAAAATATGAAGGAAAAATTACATTTTGTGGTCGGACTCGTCAAAAACATGACAAAAATATGAATGACAGGGATAACTTTCCGCAATGCGGAATTATGAGGGCTGCCTGTTCGGTTCTGCCCGGAAACCGGAAATAACGGAAAAATATACGGGACGGACAGCAGGTTTGGACGGGATATGAAGGAGAGAAGATATGGCTCTTAACAGCGTGAAAATTTTATACAAAGGCGGCACAGCGGAGATCGAAGTGAAGAAATCCCGCTTTATCGCGAACCTGAAATCGGTGGAGTCCGAGGAGGAGGCAGCGGCGTTTATCGCCGAGATCAAAAAGAAATACTGGGACGCCCGCCACAACTGCCAGGCCTTTACCATCGGCATGAACCACGAGCTCACAAGATGCAGCGATGATGGGGAACCGGCCCAGACGGCGGGACGGCCGATGCTTGACGTGCTTTTAGGCGAGGATGTCCACAACGTCTGTGTCGTCGTGACGAGATATTTCGGCGGGACCCTGCTTGGAACAGGCGGTCTTGTGCGGGCTTATTCCGGAGCTGTGAAGGAGGGACTTGCGGCTTCCGAGATCGTTGAGAAGAAGCGCGCCTTTGAGATGAAGATCATGACGGACTACACAGGTATCGGAAAGATCCAGTACATTTTGGGACAGGAAAATATGACGGTGTTGGACAGCGTGTACACGGATAAGGTGGAGTTTTCCGTTCTCGTCCCGGTGGCAGAGTACGATGGCCTGGAAAAGAAGATCACCGAGGGGACAAGCGGCGGCGCGAAGATCGGGAAGGGCGATGAGGTGTGGTACGGCACACTTAATAAGGAAGTGATTCTGTTTTAACTGCCGGCCGGGGCATCAGTCTGCACATACAGAAGTTATGTCTTGAAGGGGATATCAGGCTGATCCTTGAATGCCGCAGCAAGCCAGTATAAACGGGGGTTCTGACATTTCGAATGGGTGAGAGAAAACTAACTGCCGATTGGACAGAAAAAAACACACAGAAAAGGCAGATCTGCCCCGAATTTTGAAAGATTATATATTGCATTTTGATTTCATGAATGCTATAATTTTGAGTCGGTAATGCAAAAATTAGGAAATGTAGTGTATACAATGTAAGATGACTGTGCAAAACGGGTCGGGAAATGATCGGTGAGAGGACAGTTATAGATGAAGAAAGAGGATTGATTATGAAGATCAAACGCGAAGATATCAGAAATATTGCGATCATCGCCCACGTTGACCACGGTAAAACGACCCTGGTAGACCAGTTATTAAAGCAGAGCGGCGTATTCCGTGCAAACCAGGAAGTAGAAGAGCGTGTCATGGACTCCAATGACATCGAGAGAGAAAGAGGAATCACAATCCTCTCCAAGAATACAGCCGTATTCTACAAGGGTGTGAAGATCAATATCATCGACACCCCAGGTCATGCGGACTTTGGCGGCGAGGTTGAGCGTGTCCTTAAGATGGTAGACGGTGTTGTCCTTGTTGTCGACGCTTTCGAGGGACCGATGCCGCAGACGAAGTTCGTTCTCCAGAAAGCACTTGACCTTGACTTAAGAGTTATCGTCTGCATCAACAAGATCGACCGCCCGGAGGCAAGACCGGATGCAGTGATCGACGAGACTCTTGAATTATTCATGGATCTCGACGCATCTGATGAGCAGCTTGACTGTCCGTTCGTTTACGCGTCTGCCCGTGCAGGTTTCGCAAAGAAAGAATTAGATGATCCTGAAGTGGATATGAGTCCGTTATTCGAAACCATTATCAACTATATCCCGGAGCCGGAAGGTGATCCGGAGGCTGAGACCCAGGTCCTTATCAGCACCATCGACTACAACGAGTTCGTAGGCCGTATCGGTATCGGTAAGATCGACAGCGGTTCCTTAAAGTTAAATCAGGACTGCGTGATCGTAAACCATCATGATCCGGACAAGATGAAGAAGGTTAAGATCGGTAAGCTCTATGTATTCGACGGCTTAAAGAGAGTCGAAGTACAGAACGCGACCATCGGTGAGATCGTAGCGATCTCCGGTATCCCGGATATCCATATCGGTGATACTCTCTGCTCCCCGGAAAAGCCGGAGGCGATTCCGTTCCAGAAGATCTCCGAGCCGACGATCTCCATGAACTTCATGGTAAACGACAGCCCGCTGGCAGGCCAGGAAGGTAAGTTCATCACTTCCCGTCACCTCCGCGACCGCCTGTTCCGTGAATTAAACACAGACGTCAGCCTCCGTGTAGAAGAGACAGAGTCCGCAGACTGCTTCAAGGTATCCGGCCGTGGTGAGCTTCACCTGTCCGTCCTGATCGAGAATATGCGCCGTGAGGGTTTTGAGTTCGCAGTCAGCAAGGCAGAGGTTATCTACAAATACGACGAGAGAAACAGAAAGTTAGAGCCGATGGAGCTCGCTTACGTTGATGTTCCGGATGAGTTTACCGGAGCTGTCATCCAGAAGCTTACAAGCAGAAAGGGTGAACTTCAGGGAATGAGTCCGACAAACGGCGGCTACACAAGACTTGAGTTCTCCATCCCGTCCAGAGGTCTCATCGGTTACCGCGGTGAGTTCATGACAGATACAAAGGGTAACGGTATCTTGAACACAAGTTTTGACGGATACGCTCCGTTCAAGGGTGAGTTAAGCTACAGAAAGACAGGATCCCTGATCGCGTTCGAGGCCGGTGAGTCCATCACCTACGGTCTGTTCAACGCCCAGGAGAGAGGTACCCTGTTCATCGGACCGGGCGTAAAGGTTTACTCCGGTATGATCGTCGGACAGAGCCCGAAGGCGGAGGATATCGAGATCAATGTCTGCAAGACAAAGAAGTTAACAAATACACGTTCCTCCAGTGCCGATGAGGCATTAAAGCTCGTTCCGCCGAAGATCATGAGCCTGGAGCAGTGCCTGGACTTCATCGATACAGACGAGCTTCTTGAGATCACACCGACAAGCCTCCGTATCAGAAAGAAGATCCTTGATCCGACTCTCAGAAAGAGAGCAATGATCAGCAAGAAGAGCCAGATGTAATCATTGATCACCATCTGCGCGGAAACGTACGAAGATAGGATCACGAAGACGCAGCGTGATCTTATGAAAGGATAGAAAGAAAGCAGGATCGCTTCCGCATGAAAAAGTGTGGGACGATCCTGCTTTTATCATACAGCCGGATTGAGAGAAATAAGAAACCTGTGTGATGATTCCTGCCATCTGAGCAACAGAATGTGTTGATGCAGGAGCCTGGAACTCTGTCCGGCGTGCATTGAAAGAGGGAGAATTATGCTTCAGATATTGATCAGTGCCTGTCTCATCGGCGAAAACTGCAAGTGGGACGGCTCGAACAACCGCAATCAGGATGTGCTCAATTTTATGAAAAAAATGGAAGGAAAGGCAAAGTTCCATCCGGTCTGCCCGGAACAGGCGGGCGGACTTCCGACCCCGCGGGCGGCCTCCGAGATCCATATGCCGGACGAAGCGGTCATGAACACGGAAGGCGAGGACGTCACGGCAGAATTCCTCCTCGGCGCCGACTTCGCGCTCCGGGAGGCGAAAAAATATGACTGCACCATCGCGATTTTAAAAGAAAGAAGCCCGTCATGCGGCTCAAACGGCATCTATGACGGAACCTTTTCCCATAAACTCCGCGAGGGAATGGGAAAGACTGCGGCCCTGCTTGCCGGGTATGGACTGAAAGTGTACGGGGAGAGCCGTCTGAAAGAACTGGAAGCAGTGATCAACAGCGGAGAGCTCACTTGATGGTTTAGAGGTTTAAAAATAAGAAAAATATAGGTAACTGTTCAGTAGCTCTGCGCACTTGCTGCGCTGACCGTAAGAAAACCTAGGCTAAAAGGCAAAAATCCCATCGGCGTAGCCGATTTGGAATGGATTTTTGCATGTAACTGTGAAGGTACTGAACAGTTACAAATATAGAATTATTTCTTAGATCTGTGTATATTTAAATACTGGCAAGTAAGAAAAGCAGAAGAACATCCACATTGAATGTTTTTCTGCTTTTTCTGATATCTGTGCCGCCTGGTTGAAATCAATAATCTTACAGCGTCTTCGCCCTGTCCGCGATCGCCTCATGGAAATTAATGACCCGGTGGTCATATGTCTCGTTCATAAGCGGGGAGGAGATCATGAAATCTGCCGTTGCCTTATTATTTGCGATCGGGATGTCGTAGACCTGGGCGATACGAAGAAGCGCCTTCACGTCCGGATCGTGGGGCTGGGCAGTCAGGGGATCGGAGAAGAAAACAACGAAGTCGATGCGCCCCTCCACGATCTTCGCGCCGATCTGCTGGTCACCGCCGAGAGGACCGCTGTTATAGCCCTTTACCGGGAGACCGGTGGCTTCGGTGATCATTCTCGCGGTAGTTCCTGTGCCGCACAGGAAATGTCCCTTTAAGATCTCTTTATTTGCCTCGCACCATTCGATCATCTCATGCTTCTTACTGTCATGGGCGATCAGAGCGATGTTTTTCTGTTTACCGATGGTCAGTGTCAGAAAATCCATAGAAATTCCTCCTTTTTGACAGGTGTTGTCTCGAAAAGACCTGCATATTGCGAATGCGAATGGATGAAATAAAAGATAATATGCAGATAATTTGCTGCCACAAGGTGATAATGCCATAAAACGGGAATTGTGTCAAGAAATGCGGGCAATGTTTCGAAATAAATTCACAGATATAAACGGAAAATTAATAAGGAAGGTTAAAAGTTACTGTACACGGGTAGGAATTTTCTGAACTGAAAATTCCGTACAGTACAGTGGTGGTAGTGGATTTTGCCGATTTGGAATGCGAAGCATCGGCAAAATCAGTTACTGTTTGCGCAAGGCGTAAACAGTAACGGTTAAAACATGGATCCCATTCCGACGGACTGCCCGTACTTGACAAATATTACGGATTGTGCTACCATCGTCAATGTGTAAAACGCAATGACAGAGACAGTACAAGGAAATTCCGGTATGACAGAGAGAAGGTTCACCGGCTGAAAGACCTTCCGAAGGAAACTTTTGTAAATTCACTCTTGAGCAGCCTGTGCGAAAGTAATTCCAGTAGTGCAGGACGGGAAGTCCCGTTACAGACGTTAGAGTGCCGCATATAAATCATGCGGAATCTGGGTGGTACCACGGAGAGTCAGCTTCGTCCCAAGGCGGGACGGGGCTTTTTTTATGTAAACAGTTCAGTCATGCGATGATTTTTCCTGGGAAAGGTGTTGCAAGCTTGCTTGCATAAGCCTTTTTCAGGGAAAATCATCATACGGGGAACGCCCCGTGCTTCTTGTTTTCGTGAAAGTGAAAACAAGAAGATATGGATATGTAGAAAAGCCTGACCGCCGCACTGATAGAGAAATCAAACCATACCGAAAGAATGAGGTGGACTATGGAAGAGAAGATCAAGGCACTGAAAGAGCAGATGGAAGCTGCTCTCGGCCATGTAGACTCCAAGGAACAGCTTGCTGAGTTCTGGCAGAATTTCCTTGGAAAGAAAGGCAGTATCGCGGACCTGATGAAAGGTCTTGGAAGTGTTCCGAAGGAGGAGCGCCCGAATGTTGGAAAGACGATCAACGAATTTAAGAATCAGGTAGAAGCGCGCTATCAGGAAATGAAAAACAGGATGGATGAGTTAGAACTTGCGGCCCGCAATAAGAGCGAGCAGGTCGACATCACCATGCCGGCAAAGATGCGCCCGGCAGGAGGACTTCATCCGCTTACCGTTACAGAGAACGAGATGATTGATGTCTTTGCAGGAATGGGCTTTGAGATCTATGACGGTCCGGAGATCGAGGATGATGATCACAACTTTACAAGATTGAATGTAGCTAAGAACCATCCGGCGAGAGACATGCAGGATACCTTCTATGTGGCTGAGGATATTTTACTCCGCACACATACAAGTCCGGGACAGATCCGTGTCATGGATGCGAAGAAGCCGCCGATCAAGATGCTGGCACCGGGACGCGTATTCCGTTCCGACAGCGACGCGACTCACTCCCCGATGTTCCATCAGATGGAAGGTCTTGTTGTGGATAAAAAGATCACCCTCTGCGACCTTCAGGGTATGCTGGACAAGTTTGTACAGGCGATCTTCGGAAGCGAAGTTAAGACACGTCTCCGTCCGAGCTATTTCCCATTCACGGAGCCGAGTGTTGAGGTCGATGTCAGCTGCTTCGAGTGCGGCGGAAAAGGCTGCCCGCTCTGCAAGCACACCGGCTGGATCGAGGTTCTCGGCGGCGGTATCGTACACCATAAGGTACTAGAAAACTGCGGAATCGACCCGAATGAGTATTCCGGTCTTGCTTTTGGTATCGGTATCGAGCGTATTGCCATGTTAAAATACGGTATTAACAACATCAACCTGCTTTATGAGAATGATCTTCGTTTCCTGAAGCAGTTCAAAGGCTAATAAGGGAGGGAGAAGATCATGAAAGTACCATTTAGTTGGCTGAAAGAATATGTTGACATTGATGTGACAGCACAGGAGTTAGAGGATAAGCTTTTTGGCTGTGGATTTGAGGTAGAGGAACTGATCGATCTCTCCGCTGAGATCGACCGTGTCGTTGTCGGTGTTGTAAAAGAATGTACCCCGGTGGAGGGAACACATCTTTACACATGTAAAGTAGACTGCGGCGAGTATGGAAACGACATTCAGATCGTCACAGGCGCTCCAAATGTCTACGCAGGCATGCACACACCGGCGGCTCTTGACAATTCCTCTCTTCCGGGCGGTATCAGGATCAAGGCAAAACCGATGCGCGGCATTGAGTCCAACGGTATGCTCTGCTCCGGCGAGGAACTTGGCCTGAACGATGACCTGTATCCGGGCTCTGAGGTTTATGGTCTCTTAGATCTTCCGAAGGATACGGTTCCGGGAACAGATATTGCGAAGGTGGTCGGATTAGACGATTATATCTTTGACATCTCTGTAACAGCAAACCGCGCGGACTGCCAGTCAGTATTAGGTATCGCACGAGAGGTCGCTGCGGTACTGGACAAGCCGCTTAAGATGCCGGCTCTGGACTACAAGGAGAGCGATTATAAATATGAAAACCTTGACATCAAAGTAGAAGCACAGGATCTCTGCCCGCGCTACTTGGGCCATGGTGTCAGAAACATTACTCCGGGCCAGTCCCCGAGATGGATGCGTCGTCAGCTGGCTCTCTGCGGTTTAAGAAGCATCAGCAACGTGGTCGATATCACAAACTATGTTATGCTTGAGATCGGACAGCCGATGCATGCCTTTGATATGAACACATTGGAGAGCAGCCAGATCATCGTCCGCCGCGCGGAGAACGGCGAGATGATCCAGACACTTGATGGAAAAGAGTTTAAGTTAAACGAGAACAACCTTGTGATCTGCGACGGCAGCAAACCGGTAGCCCTTGCGGGTATCATGGGCGGCATGAACAGTGAGATCACAGAGAACACCACACAGCTTCTCTTTGAGTCCGCAAAATTCATGCGTGACAACATCCGTAAGACCGCGAGAAGCCTCGGACAGAACACGGATGCGTCCAGCCATTACGAGAAAGGTATCGCAGAGTATACCGTTGAGATCGGTATGGCACGTGCCCTTCACCTGATCGAGGAACTCGGTTGCGGCGAGATCACAGCAAGTGCCTTCGATGTGAGCGCAGGCGCACCGAGAGAAGGAAAGAAATTTACCGCAACCTTAAGCGGCATCAATAAGATCCTCGGAATTGAGGTCCCGTCAGAGAATGTTCTTGATATTCTCCGCAGACTCTGCTTTGAGGTTGAGCGTGACGGTGATGTCCTCACAGTGACAGCGCCGCGCTATCGTGAAGATATCGAAGTCGGTGAGCCGGATCTCGCCGAAGAAGTGATCCGTGAGTACGGCTACGAGCACATTGTTCCGACATTCTTAAAGGATTCCGCAGTTACAAACGGCGGATTAAACCCTGTACAGAAGAGAAGAACAAAATTAAAACAGGTAATGGTATCTCAGGGTTACTTTGAGGTGTCCACACTGGCATTCTATTCTGACGCTGATCTTGACGCGCTTCATATCGCCGGGGATGCGAAAGAACGCAATGTGATCCGCCTGTTGAACCCGATCACCACAAACCTTTCCATCATGCGCACAACACTGGCTCCGTCCATGTTGAATACGGTGGTTGAGAATGTGAAGAAGGGCAATGCAGCCGGACGATTCTTCGAGTACGCGAATGTATACTATCCGAAGGCACTTCCGCTCACAGAACTCCCGAACGAGATCCCGCATGTTGGATTCGCGGCATTCGGTGAGGCAGAAGACTTCTTTACCCTGAAGGGGACGATGGAAGAGCTTGCGGCTTCCTTCGGTGTAAGCTTCGACTATGAGAGAGCGGAGGATGTCCCGTATCTCCATCCGGGAATCTCCGCATATGTTCTCTGCGATGGTGAGCGCGTCGGCTCCTTCGGTAAACTTGCAAACAGTGTCGCAGGAGAGTTAAAGCTCCCGAAGGACAGCAAGGCAAACAACCAGATCTATCTCGGTGAGATCGACTTCGCTGCGCTTTCCGCGCACATGCCGGAAGGTCTCCGCTACAAACCGATCTCCGAGTACGATGAGGTCACCCGTGACCTTGCCATGGTTGTTGATGAGGAGACAAGCTGCGGCAGCCTGATCGATGAGATCAAAAAGGCCTGCAAGCAGGTCGGCGAGGTGGAACTCTTCGATATCTATCGCGGCGAACAGCTCGGCAAGGGCAAGAAGAGCATGGCATTCAAGATTACCTTTGTTCCGGAGGACAAGGCGCTTGACCCGAAGGATATTGAGAGATTCGTTAAGAAGATCCTCGGAAATCTGAAGTTCCGTCTTGGCGCTGATATCCGGTAGGATCAATGGAATATTGATCAAATGTTTGAAAAAACGGTCATCTGATGCAGGCATGAACCTGCACCGGATGACTGCTTTTTTCGCTTAAACAAAAAGGCTGGAAGATAAAAATCAGACGTTCGCCAGAAAAATTACAAAAGAACGTTTCCCTATGGTACAATACAAAAGAACATGTCTGTTCAGAAAATTGGCAGTCAGATATGACCGAATCCTTGCAGAGGTGACAAATTATGCATACAAAACGTTTAGGGGATATGCTTCTTGAGGCTGGGCTGATCACGGAGGAGCAGCTCGGCGAGGCATTAAAATATCAGGCACAGGAAAAAGAACGACTGGGAACGACTCTGGTCAAACATAACTATATAACGGAAAAACAGCTGATCGATACACTGCGGATCCAGCTTGGCATCGAATATATCGATCTCTCGAAGGTGGATATCACGCCGGAAATGTCCAGATATGTACCAAAGCCTGGCGAAAATATTATCCAGACAGCCCCGTACTACGACGAGGATGGAAACGTAGGAAAGATCCAGGGACAGAACCCATTCGGCCCTCGAAAATAGGACTACAAAGGATCCTTAGCAAAAAGATAAAGGAGTATCAATATGCTGCACATCAGCCCGGAAATTACAATATACATCCTAACGATCACATTCATCCTGGGCTGCTGTCTCGGAAGCTTTGCGGACTGCGCGGCGGGACGGCTTCTTTCCGGAGAGTCAGTGGTTGCCGGGCGGTCCCACTGTGACCACTGCGGGCATGTCCTGGGAGTGCTGGACTTGATCCCGCTGTTTTCCTGGCTCCTTTTAAAAGGACACTGCCGCTACTGCAGGGCAAAGATACCGGCAGAAGCCTTTTTTGTGGAACTGGTATCGGGAATTGCCTGTTGTATGATCGTGTATCGCTATGACATGTCTGTGATGAGTCTCAGGGGAATTCTTCTGACAGTAGTCCTTATGATCCTCAGCCTGACCGATCTTCATGGATGGATCATCCCCGACCGCCTGCAGATTGCGGGCTGTGTGATATTTTTAGCGACCGCCCTGTTTCTCCCGGACCCGATCCAGAGAATCTTTGGAGGTCTCTTCCTTGGATTGATCCTCGGCGGGGGGATGCTTCTCGTATCTCTGGTCTTTGACAAGCTCACAGGGAAGGAAAGCCTTGGCGGGGGCGATATCAAATTGTTTTTTATGACAGGACTTTACCTGAGCTCGGCCTGGGAGATCCTGTTTTACCTGATCTTAAGCTGTCTCTTCGGTCTGGTGTTCGCGTCTTTCCGGAAAGAAAAACGTGTTCCTTTTGGCCCTGCGATCGCGGCGGCCTGTTTTATAATGATATTATACGGAGAAAAATTGACCGGCTGGTATACTGGCCTGTTCTGAAATGGAGAACTTCAAGATGAAAAATTGTTTGGGAATTGAGATTGGAAATTACCGGATCAAGATCGCGTATATGGAAAAAGGCGTGCTGAAGGAGTGTATTTCAGAACGGATCGAAGAAGGAGCGAAACCGGATGCCAGACTCTGCGCGGAGACGATCCGGGATCTTCTGGCTCAAAAAATGATCCGTTGCAATGCCGGGTGTTCGTAAAACAGTTAAACCAAAAACTTAACTATTTTACGGTATCTGTCAAACGGGGTTGGTAAGAAACAACGAAAAACGAGTGATGCCAGGTTGAAAGACCGAGCATCACTCATTTTTTATCTCAATACATTTTTTGATATTATGGAAGAGCAGAAAAGTGCGAAAGCTGGCTGTTTTGTGCCGGTGGATCCACAGTTTGCGTTGGATTACCACGGAAATACCTTTTCTATCGACGGGATCCGGATCGAAACAGAGGACGGGGTGAACGGCGGTCTGATCGGATGTGTCACAGGAAACAAGAAACTGGAATTTCAGGATTGTTACTTTGTGGGAAATATTGACCGCCGCGGAAAGACGGAAAAACAGGACGGCGGTCCGACGATCAGCAGGGACTGGCTGGGAAATACCGGGATCATGGCCGGAAACAGGAGTGTGCCTGCTGTAAATCTGGCGGCAGTGCCGGGAGAGGAGTCCATGTCTAATATCCTATCTTCCGGAAACGAAAACAATGCGGATAAAACGCTCAGTTTCAGCGCAGACTTATCGGGGAGCTCCTACCCATACAAGATATGGACGAAAAACGGGGAAGACCAGACCGTCTATTACGGCGACTGGATCGACTGGAAAAAGCTCCAGTGATCCGTAAAAAACTTCTGAAGCAGGCAGGCATTCTTCTGCCTGCCTGCTTCGTACCGTCCCCATGCGCTTTCGAGCGCGGCAGACAGTAAGTCCGTAGTTACTGTACACGGGCAATGTCAGTAACTGCCCGCGTGCTGTCTGAGATTTCAGCGCCGCAAGCTGGAGATTGACAGCCCTGAGTTTTTATGTTATGATGACTTTATCTGTGGACAGGAGGTGTAGTCGGTGATTAGAATTATTCTGACGATCGTATTCGTTATCTTATGTATCGCAATGACAGTGATCGTGTTAATGCAGGAAGGAAAGACTTCCGGACTTGGCGCGATCAGTGGTGTAGCTGAGAGCTACTGGGGAAAAAATAAAGGCCGTTCTATGGAAGGCAACCTTGAAAAGTTTACAAAAATTGCGGCAATCCTGATTTTTGTACTTGCCCTGGTATTAAATTTAAAGGTAATTTAATTCTAAGATGACGAACACTCTTGCAGCGATAACTTCCGTGCAGGAGTGTTTTTTGTTTAACAGGAAATTTCGATGAAGATTCCGGGTGACAAAAGGGCGCGCTCTTTATTATTTATAATATGGTCTGCAGAATCTTATTAATTTGATCATTTGCGGCTGCCCGGTGTGAATACTGCGCTGGGAACTTTTAGATTGTTTGGATTTTACCGGATATTATTTAAGGAGAAGAATGGAAGAAAAGTTAATGGAAGAGCGGAAAAATATGCTGCTGGACCTGATGAAGGACGCGACATATGTTCCGATGAAATTAAAAGAGCTGGCGATGCTTCTTGGTGTCACAAAGGAGCAGCGCGGCGAGCTGGAAGAAGTTTTAAATGAGTTGGTGGCGTCTGGAAAGGTTGGAATCTCGAAAAAGGGAAAATATGCGAGATCCGAGGTCTTCGCCCAGACGGGAGTTTTTGCGGCTCATCACCGGGGCTTCGGCTTTGTGACTATCGAGGGCAGGGAGGATGATCTCTTTATCCCGCCGGATGATACCGGGGATGCCATGGACGGGGATACGGTCCAGGTCGTCATCAATGAGAACGGAAGAGGCGGCCGGACGGAGGCGAGAGTCTTAAAGGTATTGAAGCATGCCAACGAGACCCTGATCGGAACCTTCGAGAAAAACAAGAATTTCGGTTTCGTGATCCCGGACAACCCGCGGATCACCATGGATATCTTTATCCCCCAGGGAAAGGAAAATGGCGCGGTATCCGGGCACAAAGTTGTGGTAAAGCTGGATACTTACGCGGCGAAAAATAAAAATCCGGAAGGCCATGTAAAGGAAATTCTGGGTCATATCAATGATCCAGGAGTGGATATCCTGTCCATCGTCCGGGCCTACAGGCTGCCGGAGGAGTTCCCGGAAGAGGTGATGGAGGAGGTCTCCCATGTTCCGGAGGCGCTCTCGCCAGAATATGTAGCGGAGGAGATCGAGAAGAACGGAAGAGTGGATCTTCGAAATGTGCCGATGGTGACCATCGACGGAGAGGATGCGAAGGATCTGGACGATGCAGTCAGCGTGTCGAAGGAGACGATAAACGGGGAGACGATCTACCATCTCGGCGTTCACATCGCGGATGTGAGCCATTATGTAAAGGAGAAGAGTCCTCTTGATGAGGAGGCGTACAAGCGGGGAACCAGCGTGTACCTTGTGGACCGCGTGATCCCGATGCTGCCCCACAGACTTTCCAACGGAATCTGTTCCCTGAATGCAGGATGTGACAGGCTGGCGATGAGCTGTCTTATGGATATCGATGAAAAGGGTATTATTGTGGGGCATAAGATCTGCGAGTCTGTGGTGAACATTGACCGGAGAATGACGTACACGGCGGTGAATGCGATCCTGGAAGCGAAGAATGGAAAGAATAGCGGGGAGGACGCTGAGTTAGAAGAGACAAATGGACGGAACCAGGACGAGCGTTTTGAGAATGATGAACAGAAAAAATCGAAACGGAGTCTGAAAAATGTACAGGCAGATGATCTCGAGAAAAAGAAAGACGCAGCGAAAGAGAAAGCTGAATTCGCGAAAAAGTGCCTGGAAGAGTACGAGGATTTCGTCCCGATGTTCCTGCTTCTGGACGAGACCGCTCGCGTCTTAAGAGAAAAGCGCATGGCGAGAGGTGCTGTGGACTTCGATTTCCCGGAGTGCAAGATCATCCTGGACGCAAAGGGACGCCCGGTGGAGATCAAGCCATACGAGCGGAACGCGGCGACGATGCTGATCGAGGACTGCATGCTGGCGGCCAACGAGACCGTGGCGGAAGATTATTACTGGCAGCAGGCGCCGTTCCTGTACCGCAGCCATGAGAAGCCGGATGGGGAGAAGATCAAGCGCTTCGGAATCCTGATCAACAATTTCGGTTACTCGATCCGTCTCCAGAACGGAGAGCTTCACCCGAAGGAGATGCAGAAGCTTCTTGCAAAGGCAGCCGGATCCCCGGAGGAGGCGCTTCTCGCGAGACTGGCGCTCCGCTCCATGAAACAGGCGAAGTACACGACGGACTGCATGGGACATTTCGGTCTTGCGGCGAACTATTATACCCACTTCACCTCCCCAATCCGCAGATACCCGGATCTTCAGATCCACCGGATCATCAAGGAGAACCTTCACGGTGAGCTCACGAAGAAGCGCGTGGCCCACTACGAGAAGATCCTGCCGGAGGTTGCGGTCTGGACATCATCCAGGGAACGCCTTGCGGACGAGGCGGAGCGGGAGACCGACAAGGCGAAGAAGGTCCAGTTCATGGAACACCATATCGGCGAGGAATTCACCGGTGTGATCTCTGGAATCAGCAACTACGGTTTCTACGTGGAACTCCCGAACACTGTGGAAGGCATGGTACGCCTTGCGAACCTGGATGGCGATTACTATGTGTTCGATGAGGAACACTATGAGTTAGTGGGAGAGCGGACGAGAAAGAAATATAAGCTGGGACAGACGGTGAAGATCCAGGTGGTCTCTGTGGACAGATATTTGAAGACCATAGATTTTCTGCCGGTAAGAAAATTTGATTAGGCGAAATGATTCGGACACGACGGAGTGGCGGCGAAAATTTCCCGGAAAACATTGCTTTGCAGTGAAATGGTATTATAATATAGAGATAAGTTCCGGTCGGATGAGTTCCCGGCTGGAACAGAAAAGAGGATAGGATTATGGCAAAGAGCAGCGGCTTTAAGCTGATCGCGAACAATAAAAAAGCGTATTTCGACTTCTTTATCGACGATAAGTTCGAGTGCGGTATTGCCCTTGCGGGAACGGAAGTAAAGTCTATGCGTATGGGCAAGTGCAGCATCAAGGAATCCTTCGTGCGGATCACAAACGACGAGGTCATGATCTACGGCATGCACATCAGCCCGTATGAGAAGGGAAATATCTTCAACAAGGACCCGCTCCGCGAGAGAAAACTCCTGATGCACCGCTACGAGATCAACAAATTAAAGGGAAAGATCCAGGAAAAAGGTTATACCTTAGTGCCGCTCCAGGTATACTTTAAGGGAAGTCTCGTAAAAGTGGAGATTGGTCTCGCAAGAGGTAAGAAGCTCTACGATAAGCGCGCTGATATCGCAAAGAAGGATCAGAGAAGAGAGCTGGAGAAGGAATTCAAGGTGAAAAACCTGTACTAGAGCGGATCTATACCACGAAAAACGCATGAGTAAATAAATTGTGAACATGCCCCTTTTCTGGTAAAATTAAAAGAAAAGGGGCGTTGGTATATG